>JAJFLN010000455.1 GCA_021772705.1 Candidatus Cloacimonadota bacterium
CCCGGCGAAACCGAGGTTGATGGCCGTGAACTGAATCATCTGATTGCCGGCGCTCAGCGGCTTTCGACCTTCGCCCTGGAGGCGCTGCGACTCCAGCCGCCAGGCACTGACGTAAGAGCCGAGCACGCTGCGGGGATAGTAGGTGTAGAACGACTCTCCCAGTCTGGCGGAGGCAGGATCTCCGTCGGTGGCCACGTTTCGGTGGTGCCCCCGGACATGCTCGATGAAGAAGTGCATGTAACAGGAGCTGAGCAGGAGGGCCTTCCCCAGGTTCTGTTCGAATCGGGAGGGCCGGTGGATCAGTTCGTGGGCGACATTGATGGCGATGCCACCGGACATGATTCCCACCGACAGCAGGTTCCCCAGCACTTCAATAGGACTCAAGTCCTTGGAGCCGACGATGGAGCAGGCCAGGAGGAGACAGGCAAACTGCACGGGCACGTGGAGCCAGAGAAGGTAGGAGTACCTCCGGTCTTCCCGGAGACTCCGGGCTGCCGTCTCGTCAGGACTGGGACCGTCAGTCCCCAGGAAGTGCTCCGCCAGCGGCAGGAAACCGAACAGGAACAACGGGGCGGCGAATGTCCAGGCGCCTTCCAGATAGAGGCCAGCCAGAACAAGGATCGGAATCGAGAAGGAGAGGCAATAGGGAGCGAGGGGGAAACGTCGAGAGTTCACGTCACTCGACCTCCGGTGTCCCGGGACCGATCCTGAAGGGTTCGGTGCGATGATAGGAGAGAGGTGCGGGCTTGTTGTGCTCCAGGCTGCTCAGGTCCAACCAGGCCGGAAGGCCGATGAGCAGCAGGGGGAGCATTGTCGCCGCCCATGCGCCCGTAAGCAAGCGTCGTCGCCGGAGTCCGATGATGAGACTCAGGATCATCGTGGTAGTCTCGGTCTCGATCTCCGGCTTCTGACCGCTCTGCCAGAGCGAGGCCCAGCTGCAGAGCATCTGCTGAGCCGCCTCGTCCTGCCCCGGTGCGGGAAAGGGCGCGTCGGAGTCTATGGCCTTGGCCAGGGCGAACAGGAAACGTGACTGGCCCGTGGGCAGATCAAGGTTCTGGGCTCCCGAACGGAGCACGTTCGGCAGAGTCTCCCCTGCCGTCAGACCGGAAGCCGCATAGTAAAGCATCTCACTATCCATGTTGCCCAGACACCGGGGAACCAGCCTGTTGAGATACCAGTGATAGAGGGCCGAGGCAACCCCGAAACCGAGGAACAGGAGCAGGGTGGGCCGGAAGAAGCCCTCGAACCAGGCCAGAAGGAGCAGGAAACCCTGCTTGTCGAGAGTCACCATCGAAAAGGGGATCTGCAGACAGGTTGCCCCCAGCTTCAGCAACCCCAGCAAGCTGAGAAGGCCCAGGAGAGTCACCATCAACACCCAGGGCTGCATCGCGGCAACCCGGGACGCCCGGATGGCCCGGACCTTCTCCACCAGTCCGCCCCCGTGCTCGGCCACGGCCCCGGACTGGTGAAAGTCCTGCCAGGCCGTGAACAGGGTTCGCCAGGGCTGCCGGACGCCGGGCCCCGGCGAGGGCTTTCGACCCCATCGGGCCAGCTCCAGTGCTGTTTGATCCCGTGCCGGCACTCCGGCATCGTCGGTATCGCCCTGGCCGATCGACTTGGCCGCCAGGGAGAGGGCCCGGGGAAGCGGCACGCCCCGGCGCAGCTCGAAAAACACCGCCTGCAACGCCTCGGCTTCCTCCTCCCGCCTCCCGGTCAGAGTATTCCAGAATGGCCTCAAAGGGTTCATGACACCTGGAATCCTACTTCACTGGGAGCTTCCCGTACAGGCGACGGCGGCATTGACCCCTCGCTCCATTTCCGTGTCCCTGCAACCTGGTTCCATCCCCGGCAGTAGTGATCATGGGTCGTCCTGTCCTCTCGGCCATGACGTGTTACCCTGATTCTTGCCCGAATCACCATGTTGGAAGCTGCCTTCAGGGGCGGCTCCGGAGGATACATGACAATGAACGACAAGCTCCGGTCTCGATACCTGTCAGTCCTGGCATCCCTGCTGGTGGTGGGGCTTCTGCTTCCCCAGGTCCTGGTGGCCCAGGAGACGCCGTCCCTCGACGGCCTTTCTCGAGCCGATGACGCCGGCATCTCCCTGGGGGTCGAGAAGCACGACTTCACCGGGCAGGAGTTCCGTGCTCGGCCTTTGCCGGAGTTCCACGGCTTCCTGGAGTCCGTGAACGATCCTCGCTCCAAGGAACCCATAGCCCTCTGGTACCGGGGCTATCTGGATGACTACAGGGCGGCCGCGAAGTCCCTCAGCAAGGTGGGGAACTTCGACAGGAAGGAACTGGCGGAACAGACCTTCGAGACGTTCCTGGGTCAGACCGATTGGACCGCCGGAAGAAATCGCAAGGCTGTCCTCTCCACCTTGAGGTGGCTCTCGGATCAGGCAAAGAACTCCAGTCTGTCGACGGCGGATCTACGGGCCTACTCGGGGATGAAGAAGGCCCTTCTGCGGGAGATCGCCGAGGAATCCAAGGCTGATGGCCGGGGAGCCCGGTTCCGGAAGGACCTGGCTGCAGGCCGGGAGCCCGAGGAAGGCTGGACTGAGGATACGCTTCGGAAGGCTGGCGTGGACCTGTGGGACTACATGCGAGCCGCCACGCTCTTGATGGGATGGATGGAGGCCAGGGATCAGCTGCTGGCCTCCGGCAGCCTGGCGGAGATCATCTCCAACGCTCCCGAGCCGGAGCCGCCGGGACTGACGGATACGGAGATCTCCGCCTGGATGGATCGGGTGGAACTGGTAACCGTCGATGACCCGTCCAAGGACGATGCAGTGAAGGAAGCCGGTCTCGCCGCCGAGTCCCTCCGGGACGCCCAGGGAGCCCAGGCTGAAGCGATGGAAGCGGTCTCGACGCTTCTGGGCGCCAGCCCCGTCGACAGCGTCGAGTTGTCCCGGCTATCCAGACGCTATCTCAAGCGAAACAGCAAGGACCCCGCGGCGCCCAAGCGACTCGAGGAGACATTGCTCAACCTGCGCCACGCCAACGCCGAGCATCGCCGAGTCGTGGGAGTCTTCCGGGATGCCGTCACTCGCGCCGCCCCTCCCGGATCCCCTGTGGGTGGCCCGTCAGTCTCACGGACCGCTGAGACCTCCAGCGGCGGTATCTTCGACCCCCTGGATCCCGACAGCGTTCCAAGCCGGGTCCGCCGCCAGATCCTGAAGAGCGACTTCCGAGCGAAGATCAAGCTGCTGGACCTGGATATCGCCGAGGGGATCGGAATCTCGGCCCGGTATCGCTGGGAGATCGACAGCAACATCGACGACAAGTACTGGACTCGCGTCGACACCTGGGAGCTCAAGGGTGATGTGCGAATCGGCGATATCATCCGTGACTGGGTCGATCTGCCTCTCCACTTCAACATCGACGCCGGACGAAAGCTCATCGTGGCGCGCCAGTTCCCCTCCATGAAGAAGGCGGCCCTGGCAGTCCCCAAGACACCCCTCAACATACCGGTCAATGCCGAGAAGGCCGCCAAGCTGACGGTGGGCGACTTCTTCAGCATCCCTGCCGAGCTCTCCTTCGCCGTCGGCGCCGGGTACGACTACTCCGCTCTCACGCCTCTGGCCGCTGGCGGCGGAGTGAGCTACGTGGTTCACGGCCGGTTCCGCATACAGGTCTTCAAGACCG
>JAJFLN010000456.1 GCA_021772705.1 Candidatus Cloacimonadota bacterium
GCGGCACCGACCAAGATCGGACGGTTTTCCCGCACACTTCAGATGTTGGAAAACCGTGCAAGATCCTGCCTGCATCGGTAACCTGGACAAGTTGGGGCACGTCACAAGTGTGCGGAAATCATGGCGCAATCTGATCGGTGCCGTCGATGATTTCGAGTGCCTCGGCGCCGTTGGCGGCCTGCTCCACCTGATAGCCCTTTGTCTCCAGGTACCGCGGGCCCCAGGGGAGGGAAACCGAATCAGGAAGTGACGTGCCGGGCACTGCGCTTAAGGACCCGCGCAAGAATAGCTACGCAGTTTCGCATCCCATCTTCAGGCCATCTTCGACCGCTCCTCAATCGCGGAATCCTCGACGTAGCCCACTACGCCTCCGGTCCCGCTCACTCGAACCAGCCGAATCTGGCCCAAATCTGGGCGCGACTTCCGCGCATTTATTCCTGCGCGGCCCCTTAGCGTTCTGCATGTGGGTAGTCGGGCGAGCGATTCTGAAAGCCCAGGACCTTCTGGTTCTGGATGACCCCGTCGCAGATTTCGATGGAGCGCTTGACGGTCTCGTCTTGCTCCCACGCCTCAGGACCGCTCATCACAGTCTCGATGAAGGGAGAGAGGGCTCTGGAGAGTTCCCAGCTAGCGCTCTTCCAGCAGTAGGTGGGCGTGTGGTCCACGGCGTAGTAGGTGGCGTGGCCGACCGGGAATGAGGGCTCCTCGAATGACGTGGGGCGGGCGAATGGGAAGCCCATTGCCAGGTCACAGCTCACGTCCACGATGAGGGCTCCCGGATTGAGGCGGCTCTCTTCGCCCTGTGCGAGATACATCAGAGGATGGTCCGTGTTCTGCAGTATTCCGTTGACGATGACGTCCATCTGGGACAGGGCATCCGGCATGGGACGGACAATGCCGGTCTCCTCGACCACGGACAGGCCTTCACCGCTTTCGGCGTCGACCATCTGTCCGTAGCGGCAGCCGACGATCTTGTCGTGAACGGCCCAGGGAGGCCGTCGCGTGTAGACGGTGATGTCAGCGAACCCCCGTCCCTGAAGAGCGAAGATCGCGCCGCGGCTGACCGAGCCATGGCTGAGGACACAGGCCCTGGAAGGGGGGCCGTAGAGCCCATCCTGCCCAACGAGACCGAGGGCGTGAATGACGCCGCAGTAGCCCGCCATCTCGTTGTTACGTTCGAAGATGTGCATCTCCCGCATCCCTCGACGCCAGGTGAACATGGCCTCCCAGGCGATGAGAGTCAGCCTCCGATCGATGGCGGTTTGGGTGATGTCACGCTGCTGAACGCAGTGCGGCCAGCCCCAGAGGACGCCACCCTCTTTGAGCTCTTGCAGGTCCTGGGCCAGCGGTTTCGGCAGCAGCACCACGTCGCTGGCGCTGATGAGCCGATCCCGGTCAGTCACTCCCCCGAAGAGGCGGCTCAGCTCCTCGTCAGAGACCCCGAAGGGCTCGCCGTAGCCTGTCTCGAAGCGAATCGAGCCGCGGAGTTCCTGTGGGATGAGCTCGAAGTGATCGGGATGGATGGGTAGACGTTTCTCGTTTTCCTTTCGTGAGCTGGCGATGACGCCGAGAGAGAGCAAGGGACTCCTTCAGGAAGACTCCAGCGGTTCTCTCTTCTCGGTGAAGCGCAGGTCTTCCTGCTCGAGCTCACGGAGAATGGGAGCGTAGATGGAGGGATGAGTGGGAATACAGCTGCCCGTGAGCGAGAGTTCACCTCGCAACAGCATCCGAACGGCGATGGCCACGGGCAAGCCGACCGTCTTCGACATGGCGGTGAATCCGCCTGGATCGCCCATTGCGATCAGGGTGGAGCGGATCTTCTCGTCCGGTCGATCCTGTTCAGTATACTCCACATCGAGTTCGTGAATGAGGACGACCATGTCTCGCTGATTGGCTTGGAGAGGCAGGCGGGACTTCAGCACGTGGATCAGCATCGCCGCTGCCGTGTCGCCCTTGCAGCCGATCCGTTCGTCCGAGAGTAGGCCCAACCAGCGAAGATTCTCCATGATTCGCCCCGTTGGACTGATGTGGAGAAAGCGGGCGATGCGCTGCTCCAGCGGAGCGCCGGCCACGTTGAGGGGCAAGAACATCTGCATGACTTCTGCGTAGGTCCGATCGGCCAGATTCGGGATGCGAAGAGTTTCGCAGGGAAGGCCGAGCTGCACGATCTGGCTCCAGGTCTCGCTCCAGCCGGGGTAGCGCAGGGTGCCTCGGATCATCGTGTGAACGTGTTCGAGTCCGAAGGACTGCATGTACGAAATGGAGTCCCGGTTGGCGTAAGCCTCGAGCAGGCCGATGCCGTCAACCTCGACCGGCCAGGTGTGGTGAAAGGCCTGGTGGAACGGCACCATCTTGATGTTCCCGTTCTCCATGTACTGGGCGCCGTCGCTGGCGGACATGACCACGTTGCGGGGGTCCCAGGTGATCACGTACTTCAGGGGGTTATGGGGCCCCTCCGGCGCGGGGATGCCGCTGCCATAGGATCGAAATCCGACGATGCGGCCACCGTCATCGCGAATCCGCTGGATCAGAGACATGGACGACATGTGGTCGATTCCCGGGTCGAGACCCATCTCGCTCAGCAGCAGTATCCCCCGTCGCTGGGCGTCGAGGTGCAGGTCTCGCACGCTCTGATCGCGGTAGGACACGGACAGCATGTGCCGGCCGTGACTGACACAGTCCCACGCCACCAGACTCTGGTAGGCGGCAGGCAGCATGTTGACTACCACGTCGGCGTGTTCGATCTGTGTCGAGCGCAGCCCGGTGTCGTTCACGTCGAAGTGTATGGCACTTCCTCGGGGGTGCTGTCCCACCCGTTGTCCGGCGAGGCCAGGATCGAGATCGCCAACGGTGACGAAGTAGTCCTCGTCCTCGGCCTCCTCCAGCAGCTTGGCCACCAGATAGGAGGCACCCTGTCCAGCTCCCAGAACCAGTACTTGCCTCATCCGTTCCGTACCTCCTCCTGAGCCGAGACGGCCACCCTTCTGTTAATGAAGGTGGCCGTCGGGTCGGACCTCCTGCATACCACGTGGGGTCCGGAGAGTCCGAGGAGATCTCGATGTCTTTCACCCGAACCTCTTCGCTTGACAGTTGAAGACGTTGATCTCCCGCGGCCGCGGGACCTCAGGCCTCGCCGTTCGAGGGCCGCTTGGCCGAGAGGAGCATCGGCTGGCCCGTTGCCTGAATGGCGTTGCGCCAGAAGGGACTATCCAGGGAGATGACCTTGCGGCCATTGGTCACCGCCGTCAAGGGAACGTGGGTGAAGTGTCCGTGCCAGTACCCGATCACCAGCCCTGTTTTGCCCGCCATTGCTGCGTGAACGGCTAGCTCCGCAAGTTCGCCGCAGAAGATGGAGTCGGAGGGGTTGGCCGGTGCGGCCCGGACCATGTAGCTGGGGTCGATGTACTTGACCGTGACGCCCTGGTCAGCCAGCTCTCGCGAAAAGGTGTCGCGCAGGAACACCCCGATGTCCCCCAGCTTCACGTTGCCCGATGCGTCCTTGGCGGCCGCTCCGCCCAGGTGACTCTGGCCGGCTCCTTCGGCGGCGATG
>JAJFLN010000457.1 GCA_021772705.1 Candidatus Cloacimonadota bacterium
AGGATGATCGACCCGGACTCCGGTGATCCAGCCTCGGGATATCCAGTGAAACAGGCGTTCGTGGACTGCATCGAAGACCTTCGGCTCCTCGACCCGGATGGCGCCCAGGTCATTGACGGTGAAGAATCGGCGATAGTTGATCTCGTCGGCGGCGACTCGCCAGTAGCTCAGACGATAGGCCTGCTCGGCCAGCAGACCTTCCAGGCGGTCGAAACTGCGGGCAATTCCTCGGGATCCGTTGAGCAAGGTGAGGGAATCGGCGATGGCGTTTCGCACATCCTCGTTCGCCTCTGCCAGCGCCTTCAGACGCCGCTTGATGAGGAACTTCTCCCGCTGCCTCTCCCGGACCATGGCAGGGGCCGTCTCGGTCCGGGCCGGCAGATGGGCCGTGGCTGAGAGAATGCTCTCGAGTTCGAGGAGGACCAGATCCTCCGGGTCTCGGTTCTCCCTCAGGCTCTCCACTGCGGGTTGCAGGATGGCCTCCCAGGTCCGGGGGGCGATGGGAAGCTTCAGCTCCCAGTATCGCACGACAAAGGAACCCTCGGTGTAAGCGACCTGGATCTCCTGTTTCTCCAGGACGCGGCCATACTGGTCCCCCAGGAAGGGAAGCAGAACCTTGTTGTTCAGGTCGGCCTTGGGCGGTTTCCAGTCGATATCGAAGAAGTTGGCAAAGGGGGATCCTGGGCCGTCCTCCATGACATCGAACCACCAGCGATTGGCGCCGGAGTTGATGCACATGTGGTTGGGAACCACATCGATGACGATGCTCATCCCTTTCTTGGACAACCTGGATGCCAGGTGAGCGAGCTCCTCCTCGGTCCCGATTTCGGGATTGAGGCGGGCGTGATCGACCACATCGTAGCCGTGATTGCTCCCGCTTCGGGCCTCGAGGAGCGGAGAAGTATAGCAGTGGCTCACGCCGAGATCGTAGAGATAGTCGACCAGATCGGCGGCCTGGTTGAGACCGTAGGTACGATTGAGTTGCTGCCGGTATGTGGCGATGGGAATGTTGGCTTGCATGGCTGGATGGGCCCCGTGACAGCCCCCTCTTTCGATCCTACTTGTAGAGCCCTTTGTAAGGGTTCAGAACGACGAAAGTCAAGTCATAGAAAGAGATCCGGAATGACAACAACCGCCCAGGGACGGGTCCCAGGGCGGTTGTTTGAAGGTCTACTGAACTGGATCAGTCCTGCAGGACTTCCCTCGACAGCAGGGCCTTGCGGACCTTGCCGAAGAGGCTACCCTTGGCTCCCTCGAGGGCCTCGGCCAGAGACTCGGCCTCGCCCTCGTCGAGTTCCAGAGCCTCGCGAGCCATCAGGTCCGCGTAAGCGGCCTTCAGGTGGCGGGGCATGGTGGAGATGCGCTCGATTCGCTCCAGAGTGCTCGGCATGAGCCATCCGAGGGCGTCCTCGAGCAGTGCGGCGCGGCTGGCTGCCGTGTCGACACCCTCGAAACCGAAGGCGAGGTAGAGGACTCGACCGTTGCCGTGGTCGATCTTCAGGCCTGCGGGGCCTTCCTCGCCACCGTAGCTCAGGTAGGTCTCGCCGCCAGCCAGAGCCTCGATCTTGTCGGGGTAACGCTGGTTGTTGGCTCCGTCGCCACCCTCGATCTTGAAGGTGAGGCCAGCGCCGCTGACGTCCTTGTTACCCGCGGCGTCCTTGACGAACTTGGCCTTCAGGAACTCGGCGTAGAAGGGCTTGGACTTCAGCTCGTAGCCGATGTCCTGGCCGCTCAGGAAGACCCGGCCGCCGCTGCTGACGAACTCAGTGAGAGCTGCCTGGTCCGAAGCCGACAGGGTGTCGCGGTAGTTGTCACCGGTGAACCAGATGACCATGGAGTACTGACCGAGGATCTCACCAGCGTTGGACGCCAGGCCCGTGCTGTTGATGAGGCTGAACCGCTGCTCGGCGGCCTCGAGAGCCTGCTTGTAGTACTTCTCGTAGTCCTTGCTGGCGTCGTCGTCGACGACCAGGATGGCGGGCAGCTTCTCGAGAGAGAAAGTGACCTCCGTCTCGGCCTCTTCGGCGACGGTCACGTCGTCACTGGTGAAGGGCTCGTAACCCCAGGCCGTGATGAGCAGCTTGTAGCTTCCACCTGGCAGCTCGATCTGGAAAGCTCCACCTTCGTCGGCGGTTCCGATCGGATCGAGGGGCGTGTCCAGGATGGTGATGCGAGCCGAAAGCTCCTCACCGGTGGCTGCGCTGACGACCTTGCCCTTGAGAGTGCCGCTGGCGGCCCGGGCGAGAGCCATGGTGACCTCCGCCTCTTCCTGTGCGCCGAGGGAGACGCTGACTTCCTCCGACGGGGTGAACCCGAAGGAGCTGGCCTGCAACGTGTAGGTACCCTCGGGGAGCACAAACTTGAAGCCGCCGTCGGCGCCTGTCTGGATGACGAATCCGTTCTCCTTGACCCGGATGGTGCCCTTGAGACCCGCGCCACCCTCTGCATCGGTCAGCTCGCCGACAATCTTGCCTCCGCTGACGGCGATCTGGGCAGCGGCGAGAGCGTTGACCCGACCGGCGCCGAAGGTGTTGTCCTTGCCGGCGTCGCCCATATCGTCGGAGGTACCCTCCAGGAGCTCGCGCATCTGGTCAATGCCCATGCCCGGGCTGGCCTGCAGCATCAGAGCGATGACGCCTGCCACGTGGGGGGTAGCCATGGAGGTTCCGGAGATGGTCCGGTAGCCGCCGCCGTTCTTGGCGGAGGTGACGTCCTTGCCGGGGGCCGAGACATCAGGCTTGATGTGCTGCGTGCCGTCCCAGGTGACGGGTCCGCGGCTGGAGAAGCTCGCGATGGTGTCCTCGCTGGTGGTGGCACCGATGGCGAAGCTCTCGAGGAACCCACCGGGGGTTCCAACCGAGCCGGCTCCGGGGCCGGAGTTACCAGCTGCGAAGAGGGGGAAGATGCCGAGGTTGACCCAGTTCTGAGTCGCCTCGAGGAAGACCGTCCGGCCTGGACCGCCGCCCCAGCTGTTGCTGACGATGGGGGGAGCGTCGTTTGTGGAGGGGTCTCCGTCGGGGTCGGTCATCCACTGCATTGCACCGAGCAGCCAGTCGGACTGAGCGCTTCCGGAGGAGCTGAAGGCCTTGGCACCGATGATCTTGGCGCCTGGGGCCACGCCGATGGCGAGGCCGCTGGTCTGACCCCCGACGATGGTGCCGGCGACGTGGGTTCCGTGACCCTGGTCATCGTAAGGTTCGGGCTTGTTGTTGACGAAGTCCTTCCAAGCGACCATCTTGCCCTGAAGGTCAGGGTGCTCGAAGTCTATGCCCGTATCGATCTCGCCGACGACAACGCCCTGGCCATCGAGGCCGTAGACGGAGCGCAGTTCGGGGATCTTGATCCTCTTCAGACCGTAGGTGTAGGTCAGCTCTTCCTTGCTGAGGACCTCATCCTTGGGCTGGGGGGCATCCTTGGTGGGCTCAAGCTGGATGATCTCGTTGGGGATGACTTCCTTGACGTCGGCTCGAGCGGCGATCTGCTCGATGGCCTCCGGGGTCGCCTCGCAGCTGATGGCGTTGGCGATCCAGAAGTTCTTGATGTTCTTGACGCCACTGTCGGCGGCGGCGAAGGTACCGAAGTCCTTCTGGGCGTTCCGAGCGTTGGCGCGGAGAGCTCGCATCACAGTCTCGCGAGCGTCGGGGCCATCATTAACCATGGTGGACACGTTGAAGTTCGGCGTGTCGTTGAAACGAACGATGACCTTGAGGGTCTGGCCGGGAAGCACGTCGGCGAGCTGGGACTGCAGCTCGGCGTCAACGGTTGCGCCGGCAAGGAGGCTGCCTGGGAGCAGCAGGGTGGCGATCAGGACTGAAGCCAGGATTCTAATCATTCTCTCCTCCGATATTACTGGTTACTGGGTTACTGTCGTGAGGGTTATTACCCTTGTTTGGATACTCGAGATGATGGGCCTTTAGGCCTACGGGACGGCTGACTTTCATGTCAGCTCTTCTTCGGGCTTTGAAGACAGCACCCCGTGCCTGCCTTCGGCGTTCTTCTCTGGGTCCGTCGGTTCGACCGATCGGCACTCGTGCGAGCCGCCCTTGCTCGTCAGGAACTTGCGATCCGGTCCACCTCCTGCCCATCAGGGCGTCACCATCCACACTCGGCTCGCACGTCGGTTTTTGATGGCCTCGCGCAGAGCTCACGAATTCTACGGGCAGGCACCTCGAATGTCAACCGAAAAGGGGGTGAAATCGCTGTCTTTTCGGCATGATCCCCGCGTCGGAGCGGAGGGTGCTGCCCCTGTCTGACGATTCCCGGAGATCTGATAGCATGGCCCCTCATGCGACTGGTTTTCACCGTCGAGTACGATGGCAGCCGATTTCTGGGCTACCAGATTCAACCCGGAACCGTGACGGTTCAGGGAGAACTGCAACGAGTGATGGCCCAGGTCTTCGGCCGGAAGACTCGCGCCGAAGCGGCTGGCAGGACCGATCGAGGAGTTCACGCCCTGGGGCAGGTGGTGGCCGTCACGGTCGACAGCGGCCGGCCTCTGGAGTCCATCCTCAGAAGCATGAATGCCCGGCTCCCCCCGGGCCTGCGTGTCCGGTCTGTCAGACCTGCAGTGCAGCAGTTTCAGCCTAGACACGACGCCCTCAGTCGGGCCTATCGATATGTCATGACTTCCACTCTGAGGGAATCCGTGTTCCTTTTGCCTTATATGGCCTTCGTCAAATGTGACGTCGACTGGGACCGGTTCCAGGCAGCAGCAGCCCGGCTGGTGGGCACCCACAATCTGGTCAGCTTCACCACCCGCCCCACCCATGCTCGAACCCTGGACCGGACCATGGACTGCATCGAAGTCCGCCACAGGGGAGATCATATATTCGTCGACTTCCGGGCAAGGAGCTTCCTGCGGGGTCAGATCCGCAACGTCATGGGCTGGCTCCTCGCCGTGGGAGCGGGAGTCTACCCCCCGGAGGCCATCGCCGAACTGCTGACCTGCGAGGTGAAGGGGCGCTCCGTGCCGCCAGCGCCGGCCGGCGGCCTCTACCTGATGCAGGTTCAGTACCCCGACGAGAGGTGGCCGGCAGACTCCCGGGAAGTCCTGGCCCGGGAGGGACTGACAGGCGCCTGGGGCGCCATGCTCGCATCGGAGGCCAAGCCTTTCACCCTGCCCCGAGATCGCTGAACCGATCGCCGCGGCCCGGGATCTCAGGAGAATCGAACCAGAAGCCCTACTCGTTCACTGCCCCGGCAGGCCGGCCGAAGCCCGCACCAGCATCGCTGGCTCCCGCCACGGTTTCCTCCAGGTTCGCAATCCTCTTGTCCGTACGAGCCTGTAGCCTGCGGGTTCGATCCACAACTTTCTTGATGGCGGCGACGGTCTCCTGATGCCAGCTCTGAATCGTGGCGTGATCGGCTCGCTCGAAGTCGCCGATGGTCATGCCCCAGCGACCGCTGCTCAAGGCTCCGCTGTTCTCTCGCCGCATCCGGTGACGGATTCCCTCACGGCTGTAGTAGCGCTTCAGGCCGCCTCCAGGACCCTTGACCTGACTTCGAAGTCGATCGAACTCCTCCTTCGGGACCTTGCCATAGAGTCCTTCTACCTGTGCCGGAAGAGCCTCATATCTCTTGTATACAGCCTCCGAACCTTCCATCAGTTCATCGATGGCCTCTTCCATCAGCCGGGCTCGCTCCAGGACCATCCAGGCTCGATACCAGTGTCCTCGGTAGTAGCTCTCCCAGGACTTGAGGAGCTGGGCTGGGTCGAGGTCGTTCAGCAGGGACCCGCCACTGACGTTCGGATCTCTTCCACCGTTCTTCCGCCGCCTCTCCAGACCGGCTGCCACGGATCGCAGGCCGTCGGCTCGCCTCAGCACCTCCGGGTACTCCGAAACCGGGAGACGGGAGGCATCGACCAGGTCGGAGTAGGTCTTCTCAAAGAGGGCCAGATCCTCGCGGATGTTCCCCGTGGGTTTTGGAATGTCATCGCCCAAGGCCGGATCAGGAGGACTGCTCTCCTGGCCCTCGCCAGCGCCGGGCTCTTGGGCGGGGACGCGCTCGGCGGGGGTGTTGTTCGTCGCCTGAGGCTGATCCTGCGTCTCCAAGCCCTCGAAGCCGAGGGGATCCAGGGCTCGCCTGATCTCCTCGGCCCGGCTGGCTCCTGGAATGGCCAGGGCAATCACGAAACAGATTGTCATGGCCAGGGCGGCGCCGCGGATTGGGTTCAAACCAGAGTTGAGATACAGCATCGGTAAGCTCCTCCTGAGACTTCAGGATCGCAAGGATTCAGATGGACCGGGCCGGTGCCGGCATCTTGGTCGAGAATGACCATACGAGCGTGACAGAACTCTGTCATGACATCTTACGTGACGGCAAGCACGGTTGTTTCAAACTCGAAGGGGAACCCCCGTCCTTGTGCACGAAGTCACGATTCCCGTCGATTCGAAGCGCCTCGACGTGATACCTTGCCCTATTGCTCCAGCATCAGGCAGGGACGCCGGCAGGCTGGAGCACGAGCCCCCACTGGGGCCTACCGGGAGGACAGACAGATCATGAGAGCCAGCAGGACACTCGGAATCGCCACCTTGATCATGGTGCTCGCAGGAGCAAACGCCTTCTCGGCCCCACCCTCCACGGAGTGGAAGGAAGTGATTCGCCCCGAAGAGCAGGCAGACTTCGCCCGGGCGGCGAAGATGATGAACGACTTCCAGCGCCACAATGCCCGGAAGCACAACGACGGCCAGATCGACCGGGGACTGCACGCGAAGGCCCACTTCGCCGGCCGAGCCCAGTTCCGCATCCTGGAGGACATTCCGGAATACGCCCGGCACGGTCTGTTTGCCGAGCCCGGTACTTACGACTGCTACGCCCGCTTGTCCAATGGCCAGGGGTTCATCCAGAGGGACCGCAAGGGCGATGCCCGGGGACTGGCCATCAAGGTGGTCGGCGTCGAGGGCCACAAGCTGATTCCCGGCCAGGAGCATGAGGTCACCCAGGATCTGCTGATGACGAACGTTCCGATCAACCCGGCGAGGGACGGCAATCAGTTCATCGCACTGATAGACGCCACGAAGAGCCGCGCCACCCTGCTGCCGAAGCTGATCCGGGCCCTGGGGGTCAAGGAGGCCTACCGTATCATCAAGTTCAGCGCCCGTGCCGTGGCCCGAAAGACGATCAGCGCCGCAGCGGAGACCTACTGGAGCGGCGCCTCCATCAAGCTGGGCCCCTATGCGGTGAAGTACTTCGCCCGGCCCGCCGGCCCCATCGCCCCGAAGGAGCATCTCTTTGGCTCCGCCGACTACCTCCGGGAGGATCTGAAGGAGCGGCTGACGGAAGGAAATGTGAAGTTCAACATCTTCCTGCAGTTCTACACCGACGACAAGAACACCCCTGTGGAGGATCCCTCCGTGGAGTGGCTCGAGAGCAAGGCGCCTCCGATCAAGGTGGCGGAGCTCGTGATCAGCGAACGAGACATGAATTCGTCCCTGGCCCAGGCTGAAGAGGCATTCACCAGCGCCCTGTCATTCACTCCCTGGCACGGCCTGGAGTCCATGAGGCCCTTGGGTCACATTCAGAGGACCCGGCTGGCAGTTTATGGCGCCAGCTCGGGGCTGAGAACGCATACGAGAGAGCCTGACGGGTCCGAGGAGTTCGACCAGTAGGCCAAACAGGCGAAGCAGCATGGAGGGTTCTCAAATCGTCGGTGGCGATGAGGGGGAATCTCGTTGACTTGAACTGTCGCATCATGCTAAATTCGTCGCTCCCCAGAAGCGCTGGGGTTCATTGTTCCTGGCGTCCCCCTTTCTCTACCGGAGATTGAAGCATGAAGACGTATCTGCCGAAAGTCGACGAACTGAATCCAAACTGGCTCGTAATCGATGCACAGGACCAGATCCTGGGCAAGGTTGCCACGCGAGTTGCTTCGCTGCTGCGAGGCAAGCACAAGCCGAACTTCACGCCCCACCTGAAGACGGGAGATCACGTGATCGTGATCAATGCCGAGAAGGTGGCCGTCACGGGCAACAAGATGACGGATAAGATGTACTATCGCTACTCCGGTTACCGGGGCGGTCTGAAGGTGACTCCTCTGAAGGTGCTGCTGGCCAAACATCCAGAGCGGGTGATCGAGTTCGCTGTCAAGGGCATGCTCCCGAAGACGATCCTCGGTCGCCACACCCTGCGTAATCTTCACGTTTACGTCGGACCGGACCATCCCCATACGGCTCAGAAGCCCGCCACGGTGGCTGTCGACAGCCGCACCAGCAAGTAATCCCATACACCCGACTCACAGGAAACTGATCTATGAGCACGAATACATTCTTCTGGGGCCTCGGCCGCCGCAAGACGTCGGTGGCCCGAGTCCGTCTCTTTCCGGGTCTGTCGGGCTTCATCTGCAACGGCAAGCCAATCAGTGAATACATCGCCAACAGCGACTGGGAAATGCATGCCGAGGAGCCGTTGAAGTTGACCGACACGGCTGACAAGGTACGCATCGTAGCGCGATGCGACGGCGGCGGAAAGTCCGGCCAGGCCGGCGCGCTGCGCCTCGGCGTGTCCCGGGCCCTGGTGGCTTGCGATCCCAATCTGAAAGCCGCTCTCGGTGGCGCTGGTATGCTGGCCCGCGACGACCGAATGGTTGAGCGCAAGAAGTGCGGCCTCAAGGGCGCACGCAAGCGTCCTCAGTTCAGCAAGCGCTGATTCGAATTCCGGACCGGGGTCGAGGTGGCCCGATCGAACGCGGTTGACCCCGCGCGACTCGAGGCCCCCGGCCCTGCGAAGTCCCCTATCCCTGCAAGGCCCTGGCATCCGATGACAGCTGCTACCGAATCCTCCGACTCGCAAGTCGAGACACTGGCAGCAGCGGCCATCGACGTGATGTCCAGGGCTTATGCTCCTTACTCGAAGTTTCGAGTCGGTGCCGCCCTACTCTGTGCCGATGGCACCATCTTCACGGGATGCAACGTGGAGAATGCCAGCTACGGCCTCACCCTCTGCGCCGAACGAAATGCTCTGGTCAAGGCCGTCTCGGAGGGCCACCTGGAGTTCCTCAAGATCGTCATCGTCTGCAGCGCCGGCGAACCGGTGGCACCCTGTGGCGCCTGCCGCCAGTGCCTGTGGGAATTCGCGCCGCAATTGGAAGTGATCATGGTCGGCACGAGCCGCAGGGACCAGGCGCCGCTGAAGAAACTCCTTCCCGGAGCCTTCGGACCTGACCAGCTGAGTTGATCCCCGCCAGGCTGGCCGGGCTAGGAGCAATGCCGGTGAGATAAGACGGATTTTGTTGTAGTGGGGATCAGCCCCACACCCCGTTGGGGGAGCCAGCTCCCCCAAACCCCCAATTGGACTGGTGCGACTGAGAGTGCTGATGAACACTTGAATGACACACGAAAGCTCAACCTGTTCATCGGGGGCCAGGGGCCAATGGCCCCTGGCGGAAGTTCGAGGGCAGAGCCCTCGTTTTCAAACATTCCTTCACTAATTCATGGGCATTGGGGCTAGGAGTGTGTCGGAAAACTCACGCAGCCCGACGCGCTATTGGTCCCAAACGAACAGGGACCAGGGAGCAGGCAACCGGGAACAGGCAATGAGGAATTGGGCACGACCTGAGCTCAACTCCGGGTTTCGGTGAATGGAGCATCATCCGCTGGGCTCACAACCTCCTGAAGCTGTTCCGAAGCAGCGCATTCCGAAGAGGACGGCAACAAGCGGACGTAATGAAAACGGGGAACCGAGTCCAAGTTGCCCGGAATCTACAATCAGAAACCGACCCGAAGCAGTTCGTTCTCCATTGCCTGTTCCCGGTCCCCTGTTCCCGGTCCCCTGTTCCCTGTTAGCTCCAACCGGAGTGCTGCGGAGTTACTCCGACACGCTCCTACAGGCTCCCACCCGGCACTCGGCCGCTCCGGGAACCGCCCGGACTTACAAGGGCTCGATGGGCCTCATCGACCACGGCGTCCACATCGATGTCGTCGGCTGCCTCCCCTGCCAGGGATGCCCGGATGAAGAACTCCAGGTTTCCCTCCGGTCCCTTCAGACCTGAGTACCAGAGGCCTCGAGGCACCAGTCCGGCCCCGGGCAATTCACGCAGGATAGTCTGCAACACATCCCGATGCACCGCCGGGTCTCGTACGACTCCCTTCTTTCCCACCCGTCCGGGACCTGCCTCGAACTGGGGCTTCACCAGGGCCACCACCTCACCCTCAGGTGACAACAGCTTCACCGCTGAGGGCAGCACCTTCATCAGGGAAATGAAGGAGACGTCAACGACGATCAGGTCGATGGCATCAGACACTCGCTTCTCACCCAGGTGGCGGGCATTGACCCGCTCGTGAACCACCACTCGAGGGTCTTCCCGAAGCTTCCAGGCCAGCTGGCCGTAGCCGACATCCACGGCGTGAACACGCCGCGCCCCGTGGGCCAGAAGGAAGTCAGTGAAGCCGCCGGTGGATGCGCCCAGATCGAGGCAGGTTCTGCCCCGGACAGAAAACTGAAACCTCTTCCAGGCAGACTCCAGCTTCTCCCCTCCCCGGCTGACGTAGGGCGAACGCTGGATCACAGCGACATCGGCGTCGGCCGCCAGTGAATGGGACGGCTTGTCCACTCGCTGCCCGGCCACCCGTACCTGTCCGGCCAGGATCCAGGCGCGAGCCTTCTCCCGGGACGGAGCAATCCCCCGTTGAACCAGCAGCGCGTCGAGCCTGAGGCGGGACGCCATCAGCCGAAGATGAAGAGCCGGAACAGGACAAGGAAGAGAAGGAACCCGAGCATGTGGGCTCTCCGGAACAGCCCCTCACGCCTCGCCGCCCGGGCGCCGTCCTCCTTGCCGAGCAACTCCACATATCGCTTCATGGCCCGGTAACAGATTCCGACCAGTGGCATGGAGAGGACTGCCAAGGCCATGAGCAGCCAGTCCTTTTCACTGACGCCCTTCCCGAAGAACACAGCGACGGTACAGTTGATGATCCCGTAACCGTACCCGAGACCGAAGCAGGCGATCTCGTCCTCGTACTTCTGGAAGAAACTTTGTCCCTCGCTCATCTTCGCCTCCGCTCGATCCGGGCCAGCGCATTCCTGGCCTCGTTGGCCAGAGGCGACGTGGGATAGGTCGCCACGAGCCGATTGTAGAAGCCCACGGCCCTGTCGAGATCGCCCAGTTCAATCTCCGAGACCCTGGCAGCCTCGAAGAGAGCGCTCTCGGCATTCTTGCCGAAGGGGAATCTCCGGGCGATCTGATCATAAGCGTCGACAGCACCCAGGTAGTCGGCAAAGTAGCTGCGCGACAGATAGGCGATCCGGAGCAAAGCCTTCTCGTCGTGACCCGATCGGGGGTGGGCGTTGGCGATGTTCCGATACACGTCGACGGCCCTCTGAGCATTGTCCAGCTTCGCCTCTAGCAACCTGGCCCGCTCGAGCATCACGGGGATCTTCTTGGGGTGGGCGTAGTACTTCTTCAGCCAGTCTCCGTAGAGGTCGAAGGCCTTCCTCGGTTCCTCCAGGTTCTCGCTCATCAGAGTTGCCAGACGCAGGGTCATCTTGGCCGAGTCGTCGTTGATACCGCCCAGCTCGATCGCCTTGCCATAGGAGTCTGCCGCGGCCCGGTACTCCTGGAGTTCCGAATCCTGCACCTCCGCCATGGCTCGGTAGAGACGGGACTTCTCCTTCCTGTCGTCGGTCTGGGCTATCTGGGCCCGGAGCGCCTCGACGGCCTTCTTAGGGTCCTTCTCATCGCCGAGGAGGGTCTTCTTGATCGTGGCCAGCTCGTCACCGGGGGCCGACTCCTCGACACCCACCCGCTCGGCCCGTTCCTTTGACTTCCTCGCTGTCGTGATTCGAGCCAGACCCTCGGCGGCACCCTCCGCCTCACTGGAGTCCGGGGCTGCCAGACGGCTCACTTCGAGATAGAACTTCTGGGCCTCCTCGAAGTCGGCCAGGTTCGTCTCCAATATCTCTCCCATCCGCATCACAGTGGCCAGCCCAGTGTCGCCCTTCTCCCGGTCATCCAGGACCAGAGCCAGCGTCTCGACGGCCTCGCGAGCCCGGTCGACCCGGACCAGGACATCGGCCAGCTCCATCCTTGCCTCGGCTCTGCGAGCCCGGTTCGACGCCAATCTGATGTACGTTCGAAAGTTCCGGATCGCCTGTTCCAGATAGGGGCCGGTCCGGCGAGCCTGCCGCCGGGCCGTGGCAAGATAGGCCTCGGCGCTCGATGATCCATCTCCACCGCCATAGAGCTGTTCCTCAGTCGCTTCCTCCTCACGCCGGGCGACAACCAGCGGCAGTCTCGCCGCGGCGATCTGCTGGTAGGGACCGTGGCCCTCGGCGGCCGTTCGATAGGCATCTGCTGCTCCGGCGGTGTCTCCCAGGACGTTCTCCAGCAGCAGCCCCCGCTCGGCGGCGGCCTCGACAGCAACAGGAGTGCCCCTGCCCTGCCGCTCGGCCAGGAGGAAGTGTTCCAGCGCCGACTCCGGGTCTTCCGATTCCCGCTTCCACCGGGCCATGGTCAGGTGTGCCCTGCCACGAGGTTCACCATCCGGCGCCCGGTTGATGGCCTCTTGAATGAGGGAGCCGACTCCGGGACCGAGGGGAGTCACGCTGGCGCTGGGGTCGAGGAGATCGACAGAGTCGAGGATGACCTGATAGAGAGCTGATTTCTGACCTCGGAAGTCCCCGATGGCCTGCTCCATCAACAGGGGATCGTGAAAGGAGGAAGCCGCCTCCAGCAGGTCCGGCCGCACATCGCTCCCGTCGGCAGCGCCAGCGCCCAACCTCCGAGCCAGCTGCCGGGCTGTGGAGATCATGCTGCTGAACCTGGGCGCCTCCGGTTGCTCTGACGCCGCATCAATGAGCTCCTCTGCCCGGCCCGGTTCGCCCAAATGCAGGACCATCAGGCGGGCCAGGTAGAGACGTGCCAGCAGAGCAGTGGCTCCACGGCCCTCGCTCGTCCGGAGCGCCCGGCCGTAGTCGCGAGCTGCCTTGCGGTGGTCGGTGCCGGATCTCTCGATGAGCAACCCGGCTCGAAGCAGCCCGGAGAGACCCCTTCGGCGGAATTGCTCCAAGGTCCGGTTGCCGCGGAGCAGGTCCTTCAGCTCGGCGATCACCGGATCAGAAGCTCGATCGGGGAACTGCTCCGTTGTGCCCAGAATCGACGTCTCGGCTGCGCCGTGGTCGCGGATCATCTCGATCTGGACCCTGGCGATGCGGGTCAGACGCTCGAAGTTCTCCGAGTTCTCGGGATCATCCAGATCGAGGGAACGCTCCAGAGCACCCACCTGCTGTCTGCCGGCAATGACAGTCAGTATCTCCCTGGCCTCCTCCGGTATTCCCATGTCCCGGCCTCGACCCAGGAGCAGCTTGGCCAGGGCGGAGGCTCTGTGATCGTCGCCTCTGTCCAGCCACTGACGGGCCGCCTTCAGACCCAGCTCCCAGCCCCTTCGTTCGTCGATCTGCAATCGGGCCGCAGCCTCATTGTCCGCAGCGGCGTCGGCAGCCGCACCACTCTTCTCGGCCAGCTCACCGAGGCGCTCGAAGGCCAACGCCGCCAGAGGACCGCTGGCATCGGCGTTCACGCAAGCCCTGAGCATCTGCTGCTCCAGGGCTTCCCCCTTGTGCCAGCCGGCCCTGATCGATGCTGCTCTGGCCCGAGCGAAACCGGGTGCTGTTGAAGAATTGATCAGATCGGCAAGAAGCGATTCGGCCCGGTCGCGGTCCTCCAGGCAGCCTTCCAGCAGCAGGGCCTGCTCGACTTGGGCCACGTGACCATGCCCTTGGAGGGAATCGAAGGCCTGACGGGCCTGGCCCTGGGCCGCAAGAGCATGGGCAAGTTCGACTCTATCCTCGACGGTTGCCTCCCCTCCGGGACGGACCTCGACACGGAGACGGACTAGCTGCTCCAGCCGAGCCGGGTCATTCAGTCCATCCCGGTAGATCCCGATCAACCGATTGAGCAGCTTCAGCCGCGGAGCGCCGATGGCTTCTCTGAGCTCCTTCTCCTGGTGAGCCGAGTTCCCTTCCGGCAGGTTCTCAACGGAGTCCGCCTCGCCGGGACGGGCGTCAATCTCGACCAGGCTGTCGGCCACGACGTCGAAGCCGGGCTTCACAAGGGACAGCTCCCCCGGGAGGAGATCGTCGATCATGAGCTGCGCCTCCTCGAGGAACGCGATGGAGAGGGAAACGGCTCCCCGGTGTCGAGGTGGAAAAGCTGTACCCTTCGGCGCCCGGCTGTGCACGGCCCGGGCGAAGCGCTCGGAATCGACAGCGGCAAGCTGGGACAAGGCTTCCTGGGTCCGAGCCGGGTCAGAAGCGGCGGTGACGATGGCCACCAGCTTGTCCCGGGCTGAGGTCAGGTCTTCCAGACCCTGGTGGGCGGCGGCGGCCACCCGCCCGCGGTCGGGACCGCGCCGGACTTCGGCCAACCAGGAGAGAGCCTCCCGGAATCCTCCCCGGGCCAGCCACCTCTCGGCCATCCGGGTGGACAGTTCGTTGACGCGATACCCCTCCCCGATCAGGTAGCGATAGAGATCGAGGGCGCGATCGACATCGACATCGAGCTCCTCCAGCAGACGGGCCTTCCACTCCAGCAGTTGCAACCGATTGGTCTCTGTCAGGGCCGTCTCCTGCAACAGCTTGTTGACCCGGGCCAGGGAATCCAGCGCCCGAGGACCGGCCTCCAGGTTCAGGGACAGGAGGCGAACCCTGGCCGCCAGTCCTCCCGGCGCACCGGATGCCTTTCGTAGAAGATCCAGCGCCGCCTCCCGCTCTCCGGCGTCCAGCAGGCGGCCGGTGATCTCCAGGGCCCGAGTCACGTCCAGGGTCGCCCCCTCGGATTCCTCCGGGTGTGCTGGAGCGAGCCTCTCCATCTCATGGAGCGCCGCGAGGCGAAGCATGGGCAGACGAAGAGAGGGGTCCTCCGGCAACAGCTGCCTGTAGAGATCCAGTGCTGGGAGGTAGCGCTTCCGTTCCGCCAGAAAGTCAGCCAGCTCTCTGCGACGGAGCAGCTGCTCGGCCAGATCCTCTCCTGCTTGATGAAGTTGCCGGATGAGGCGGCCCTTCTCGACGGCGTCGGTGGCGACCTTTCTCGCCAGGTCGGCGGCGGCCCGGTCCTTCCAGACCTCTCCGTCGGAGACGAGCTTCCGGAGTTCGTCGTTGTCCCGTCCCCGCCAGCGAGCCTCGAGGGACTTCTCGGCCACCGGGTGAGTCCGGGCGGCCCATCGAAAGAGCTTCCGGGCGCGCTGTTTCTGCCCCGGCTGTTCCTGGAGCATCCGGGCGAGCTCCATCCTGGCCGTTGCTGCGGCCTCGGAGTCCCCGCTGTCCTCGATGACCCGGGTCAGCAACGTGGCGGCCCGGGCCGAGTGTCCCGCCCGCTTCCAGAAGAGCGCGGCGGCAAGCTTCCTGTCCGGTCCGGCGTCGGCCCTTTCAATGGAGTCGAGGGTTCGCTCCAGGGCTCGTTTCCATGTGCGAATTCGGGGGGAGAGCTCCTCTTCCGAGAGACCCGCGAGCCGTTTGCGGGCCGCCTCATGGTCGCCGGTGGCTGCGAAGGCCGTGAGCGCCGAGTGGTATGTGCCCAGGTCGCGCCAGGCGGCCTCGGAGCTGCGACTCAGGACATGAAAGTAGGGGCTCCCGGCGACGAGATCGTCCAGCATATAGGACCGAATGAGGCCGAGCAAGAACGTGGCGTGAGAGAATGGGCGTGACTCGGGAGGCACCCGGTCCAGGGCTGCCACGGCGGCGGCGGCGTCGCCCTGAAGCAACAGCAGGAACCCTCGGGCCAGTTCGGCAGTGGGCACCTCCGGAGCCGAGGGGTGTTCCGTGACCAGGCGATCCAGCCGCTTCAAGGCGATGGCGTGCTGGGAGATCAGGAACCCCTCGAGGACGGCTTGCCGCAGAAGGGCTTCGGGAGAGCGATTGCCTCTCGGGTGGTCCGTCCAGGTCGCCTCCAGCTCAGTCAGGGCGCCGTCGATGCGGTCGAGCCGATAGCCCCGTTCGACTCCCATGAAGTGGTGAATCGTGTCGGGATCGAGGGACAGGGGGTTGAATGAGGCGAAGGAGGCAATGGCGTCGAGGAGGTCCGCTGGCGATGGCAGCGCTTCCAGGTCCAGTTGAGCCTTGCCGAACTGAGCATCGTCGGCCAGGTCCGAAACGGGGAAGCGGCGCAACAGTTCGTCATAGGCCGACCGTGACAGGGTTCGTTCCTTCTGGGCTGCATAGGCCTGGCCCAGGGCGAGCAAGGTAGCCGCCTCGGAGGGCTGTCCCCGGTAGAGCTGAAGGGCTTCCTTCAGGACCTTCACGGCTTGCGCCGGTTTGCCCTGCTGGATCAGCCGTACCCCGGTGGCGAGCATGAAGTCCTGGGCCGGCTTCTGCCCCCGAAGGGCCGAAGCCCTCTCCTGGCTCCGGGAGAGCATGTCCTTCACCGTGGGCGAAGCCGGCAATGCCGCCGAGAAAGGCAGAAGGAAGAGGACCCCTGCAGCGATCCGTCGCGTCGTCGATCCCCGTCCCGCCGTGTTCACTCCCTGGCCGCCTCTGAGAGAGGCGACGACTGAGTGACCTCGAAGTGAAGCAGATCCTCGACCATGTCCACCTTCACGTGTTCTCCTTCCTTGACCCGGCGTTCGATGATTATCTCGGCGAGGCGATCCTCGATGTGCCGCTGAACCGAGCGCTTCAGCGGCCTGGCGCCATAGGTCGGATCGTGGCCGGCGGTGGCGATGTAGTCGATGGCGGCCTGACTGAACTGGATGGTGATCCCCTGCTCCAGGAGTCGAGCTTCGACCTGGTTCAGGATGAGCTGCACAATCTGCCTCAGCTCGGGAGCTGTGAGGGAGTGGAAGACAATGGTGTCGTCGACCCGATTGAGGAACTCCGGTGAGAATCGCTTGTCCAGTTCTTGCATCACGGCTTCGCGAACCTCTTCGTAGCTGGAGTCCGACTCCTGGCAGTCCCGGGTCATCTCCAGGATTCGATGGGCTCCGATGTTGGAAGTCATGACCAGAATCGTGTTGGTGAAGTTGACCGTCTTTCCCTTGCTGTCGGTCAGCCTGCCATCGTCCATGACCTGGAGCAAGATGTTGAAGACCTCGGTGTGAGCTTTCTCGATCTCGTCGAGAAGGATGACCGAGTAGGGACGGCGCCGGACCCGCTCGGTCAGCTGTCCGCCTTCCTCGTGTCCCACGTAACCCGGAGGAGCACCGATGAGGCGTGCCACAGTGTGGCGCTCCATGTACTCGGACATGTCCAGGCGGATCATGGCGTCCTCGTCTCCGAAGACCTGCTCGGCCAAGGCCTTGGCCAGCTCGGTCTTGCCGACGCCCGTGGGACCCAGGAAGAGGAACACCCCGTTGGGCCGCCTGGGATCCGCGAGGCCGGCCCGGGCTCTCTTGACCGCCCTGGCGACGGCCTGTACCGCCGCGTCCTGGCCGATCACCCGCTGGTGCAGATTGGCCTCCAGATTCACGAGAGCCTCTGAGTCCGAGAGGGCCATCTTCGTCACGGGTACACCGGTCCAGCGAGAGACGATGGCAGCCACGTCCTCGGCGTCGACCACGTTGTCACGCTGCTTGCGAGCCCGGGTGTCCTCCCACTCCCGCCGGGCGGCATCCAGCTCCTTCTGGAGCTCCAGCTTCCGGGCCTGAAGGGAGGCCATGGCTTCGTAGTGGGCGGTCTCCTCCTCCGGGGTCAGGAGTGCAGCCCGAGCCTGCTGAGCTTGCTCCTCCCGGGTGAGGTGAGTCATCTCCTCCTCCAGACGTCTCAGATCCGGGGGCATGTAGAGGCTCATCAACCGGACGCGGGCAGCCGCCTCGTCGATGCAGTCCACGGCCTTGTCGGGCAGGAAGCGGCCCGTCACATAGCGCGCCGAGAGGGATGCGGCAGCCTGCAGCGCTTCCTGGCTCAACACCACTCGATGGTGGGCTTCATAAGCGTCCTTCAAGCCCTCCAGGATACTCACGGTCTGCTCCACCGTCGGCTCGGCCACATTGACGGGCTGGAACCTGCGCTCCAGGGCAGAGTCCTTCTCCACGTGCCTCCGGTACTCATCGAGGGTTGTGGCTCCGATGCACTGCAGTTCCCCTCGGGCCAGGGCTGGCTTCAGGATATTGGCGGCGTCGATGGTGCCTTCGGCCGAGCCGGCTCCCACCAGAGTGTGCAGCTCATCGATGAACAGGATCACGTTGCCGTCGGTCCGGATCTCGTCGACCAATCCCTTCAGCCGTTCCTCGAATTCCCCTCGGAACTTGGTTCCCGCCACCAGGTTGGACACGGGCAGGGAAACAACCCGCTTCGACTTCAGGACCTCCGGTACGATGCCGTTGGCGATCTGCGAAGCCAGACCTTCAGCGATGGCGGTCTTGCCCACGCCGGGCTCCCCGATGAGGCAAGGGTTGTTCTTGGTCCTACGAGAGAGGATCTGCACCACTCGCTCGATCTCCTCGTCCCGGCCCACAACGACATCGAGCTTCTTCTCACGGGCGAGACGAGTCATGTCGATCCCGAACTCGTCGAGGAGAGTCTTCTTCTGTGCGCCCTCTCCTCCGGGCTCGGAGGCGATGAGCTCCCGGATCTTCCCGTGGAAGTCCTCGAGATCGATACCCTGATGCTGGAGTGCCCGGGAGGCGACGCCTTCCCGCTCCCGGCAGAGGGCCAGCAGGAGGTGTTCGCCGCCGACCCAGTTCTGTTGCAGAGACTGGGCCTCGTCGACGGCCATCTGCAGCACAGTTTTGGCCAGGGGGGAGTACTCGAAGCCCTTGGCCGGAGTTGACTGACCAGCCGGAGAAAGACGCAGGATCTCCTGCCGTAGCCGGGCTGCGTCGGCGGAGACGGTGGCGAATGCTCTCTGGACGATGCCTGTTCCAATGCCGAGCAGTGCAAGCAGCAAGTGTTCGGTTCCGAGATAGGAGTGTTTCAGAAAGCGAGCCTCTTGCTCGGACTGCCCCATGACCCTCTTGGCCTCATCGGTGAAGATATCGAAGATATTCATTGTTGTCGTCTCCCCGTGTTCAGGCCTTGATGCGCGATGCTATCACGGCCTCGTGAAGGAGCGCAATCGGCACTCCCGGTGCCGCTCCGCTCTGGAACAGAGTCCGGAGTCGAAGTGCTTCCCCTTCTCTCCTGCAAGGGCCGTTCCAGGTAACACCAGATCGCCTGATTGCGTCGTGTTGCTGGATCAGAAGTGCCGGTGTACTCTTCTTCGAAGGCCAGCACGGGACCCTCAGGGGAGGACAGGCAAGAACGTCGCCTTGCCCCGGTAGGCCATCGATGGAACGGAAAGGTACGAGATCAGCCGGTCCGAACCGGCGGTACACAGTGCGAGGGCTCTTTGAGGCAGACCGGCAACGACGGCAGCCCGGGATCGCTGCGGACGCGGAACGATCCGGCAGACGAAGCTGCTTCCGCGATCGAGGAGGCTACAGGTCTGCAGACGGGCTACGTCCTGGACCTGGATCGATTTGGTCAGGATCTGGGACGCTTCGTGGAGCTACTCAAGAGAGACCCCCAGCTCAGGTATCACCGGGCCGATCGGGACCTGTTGCTCGACAGCCTGGAGCAATTGCTGGAGCAGAACGCCCGAACCGACGAGGAGGCCGTCTTCGACACCGCCGATCTGGCGAGGGATACCCTCCCGTTGGTGGTCACCGACACGTTCCGCCGGGAGACTCGGGAGCTGCTGGAGGACTGCCTCAAGTTCCGGGTCTGGCCAGCGGAGGATCGGCAGGCCTTGGTCACGGCGCTGATGCTCTCGGGCCTGGAGGATCGGGCCCGGGAATCGGAATGCAATCCTCTCTGGATTGCCCTCCTGGGACAGAGCATCGAGGACTTGATCTCCCTGGAGAACAGCCTGCTGCCTCTGATGGAGACCACCGATACGGCCGGCATCTCTCTGGAGAGACCCGAAGACCCGATGATACTGAATCAGCTGCTGGAGGGCACAGATTGCCCCAAGCACTACCTGTTCCAACCCCTCTTCCAGGGAGCTCATCGGGCGGCTCAGCTCATCACCGAGGATCGGGTCGCCACGGTGATCCCCCTCTACGAAATCCTGCCCATCTTCCTGGCAGTCTTTCAGGTCTGGGCCGAGGCCAGCGATTACGGCAAGCGAGAGACGGAGCAGATGCCCGGCCTTCACGAAAACGTGTTGATGGCATTTCAGACAGCGGCGGAGCGAACCCTGGACGACCAGGTGGTCACCTCCATCTCGGAAGCCCTGTCCGATGCGGCCCAGGACGCGGCGGCCTCGGGCGAAACCCCACTCGGTGAGTTGCTCTGCTGCGCCAGCCGGTTCAGCGAGACCGTGCCCTGGCAGAGCAACCCTCTCACCTCCCAGTTCCTGCTGAAGCTCTGCTCCAGTCCCGAGACCTGCTGCGTCGGACCCGGCGCCGCGGAGGCCCTCCGTCTGGCCGGAGATCCGACTGTCTATGAGCACTACCACAACTACGGCACGGCGCTCCTGAAATCGGGAGAGCTGCGAGGCGCAGGCCGGGTCTTTGCGGCGGGACTGGAGCATCTGGGCGACAGCTGGAGAGGGCTCCTCGATCTGGCGCTGGTCTATCGGGCCCTGGGGGAGGGCGCCACGGCGGCGAAGGTGTTCCAGGAAGCTCTGAAGGCCCCGGACCTGACGGAGGATGCAACAGCCCAGATCGAAACGGAGCGGGCAGGTGTCTCCAGAGGACTCGACCTGTCTCCGCCATTCGACTGTCGAGAGTGACCCTTCCAGTCTGCTCAGGAACGGAGTAACTCCACAGTCTTCCGGCTGGAGCCTGAACAGGGGACCGGGAACAGGCAACAGGGAATTCGAGGCCTTGGTCTCCGATGACCTGCGGCAATCTCCAGTTGGGACTCGAGGAGCAATTGACCCAAGGGGAGCAACATCGACCGGTACAATTCCCAGTTCCCGGTCCTCTGTTCCCGGCTCCCTGTTCCCTGTTCCGGCTTCACCCGAGGATCAGCACGGCTCTCTTTTTCTCTCACACACCCCTACCGGGCCGTGACCTCAATCCAGTCGGACCCGTCCAGGACCCGGTTGGCCTCCTCCTGGACGGCGGCGCCGTTGACTTGGGCGAGACGGGGCCACATCCCCATGTCGTCAGCCGCCAGATAGCCCTGCCACTCGGCCAGTCCCAGGCGATAGGCTCGGCCGATGGAGGTCTGGGCCCGCATGGCCATGCGCCCCCGCAGCCTGCCGAGAGTCCGTTCGACTTCCTCCTCCGCCGGAGGTGATGCACACAGCTCATCAAGGACCTTCGAGACGGCCTCCCGGGCGGCCTTCAAGTTGCCGGGCCGGGTACCGAGCCTGATACTGATCCGGGCCCCCAGAACATCCTCGGTGATGGCAGCCCCGATGGAGTAGGCCAGGCCGAGCTTCTCCCGCACTCTGTCGGCCAGCCTCTCTGAGAGAAGGGACGCCAGAACAATGCGGGTGGGACGCCGGTCCGGAGATCTGTCGAGACGGCGGGCCATCCGGAGCTGGAGCTGAGCCGAGGGCGGGCCGGCAGGAGGAGCCTCCAGATGAAGCGGCCCTGAGTCGCCTTCCGGGAGCCCCTGACCCGGAGACTGAGCCGGACTGGGGCGAGAAGGCTCCCTGTCCCGATCGGCCACGAGTTGCCTCAGCTGGCGCTCCAGAGCGTCTCCCGGGATGGGGCTCACAATGCTGATCACGATCCGGGAGGGCTCGAAGTACCGGCCTTGGAACCGGCGCAGAGCTTCCAGGTCCAGGGACTGTAGGTCCTGCTCGACTCCCAGAGGTGAATGGCTCCAGGGTCCAGCCCCGAGCAGACTCTTCATGAGAAGCGATCTGGCCCGCCTCGATGCAGCCCGATTGTCAGCTCTCAGATCTCGAAGGAGGCCTCGCTTCTCTCTCTTAAAGTCAGCCAGCTCGAGTCCGGGATTCCAGATCATGTCTGCCAGCAGGGACAGAGCTCCTTGCCAGCGATCTGCCAACGCCTCGAGGCGGACATAGGAAAAGAGAGGGGAGAAGTAATAGTCATCGAAGGGGATCCGCCGATCGTCGGCCACCTTCAAGGAGGCTCCCACAGCCCCCAGATCCCCTTCCAGCTGTCGTCGATCGCGATACTTCGTCCCGGCCTTCAGCATCCGATGAAGCAACTCCGCAACTCCAGCCTGACCTGGCGCCTCGGCCAGGTTCCGGCCGTCGATCAGGACGTGGACCGCCAGGACCCGGGTTGAGGGATCTCGCAGAGTCACAAGACGAAGACCGGACTCGAAGAGCGTTCGCACCGGTGCGTCACGGCGCGTCACAACTGCGTCATCGCCCGAAGGCCGGGCCGAGGAGCTGCCTGCGGCGGGGGTCTTGCTCGAGCCGGCGAGCGGCGGAGCCGACGAGGCCTGGGAGGACTCTGGCTGGAAAAGTATTCCCCGCAGATCCGAGGACGCGTCCAGGGCATCGACCAGAGCCCCCAGCGTTCCGGGACTCAGTTCGATCAGGCGGCCGGCCTCCAGGACCGGCTGATCGCCGCCGCGCCAGGCGGCCAGGTCGTCAGCTCGATAGAAGGAGTCGTAGTGCAGCTGTTCCCTGAGCCGAAGGTCCTCTGCCAGCATGGAGGTCCGGGACTGCTCGAAGCGATCGGGAAACCTGGGCGACCCGACCACTTCCCGCAGCCCGGCGACAGCGACGGCCCGGAGATCGGGCAATGTCTGGCCTGCTTCCATCGGGCTGGCGACGACGAGCCAGCTACCGCCTGGGCCGCTGCGAGTCTCGAAGCCGAGCTCCAACTCCCCGGAAGCAGGGCCGGAGGCCAGGTTTGCCAGGAGTTTCCAGGCTGTCCGGCCCGCCGGGTCCAGGTCAGGGAGCCTCCAGGCCACGGTTCCTCGGCGGGTGGTTCCCTGAGTTGCTGTGGTCAGGTCCATGGGCGTCCCGGAACGATCCGCAGGCGCGCCGAGCCGATCGCCGGTGGCCGCCTCTCGGTCCGGGTAGCCTCCGCCCGTACCCGCCGGAGCCTTTCCAAATGTACGTTTCACGGCCTGCAGTACCTCATCCAGTTCAAAGCCACCGGCCACCACCAGCACCGTGTTGGCCGGTCTGTAGCGGCTCTTGTAGTAGCGAAGCACGTCGGCCCTGTCCATGGATCCGATGGAGTCGGCTGTCCCCAGCACGGGTCTCGAACGGGCCGTGCCCGGGAAGAGCAGGCGCTTCACCTGCAGGGATTCCCCGTAGATCGGGCGGGACATGTCACTTGCCATCTCCTCCAGGACGATCCCTTTCTCCTTCTGGAACTTGGCCGCCGGCAAGGTGGAGTTGAAGAGCATGTCACTCTGAATCTCCAGCGCCTTCTCCAAGGTCTCGGCGGCTCCGACCATCTGAAACAGGGTGAACTCCTCCCGTGTCGATGCGTTGTTGTAAAGGCCCAGCCGATCCACCTCGGCGTAGAGCTCTTCCTGGGTGCGGCTGGCCGTGCCGTTGAACAGCAGATGCTCCAGGAAGTGAGACGCGCCGGATTGTTCGGGAGTCTCCAGGTCCGAGCCCGCAGCGACGATGGCCGTCAAGGCGATGACAGGTGATCCGGGCCGCCGATCGAGGAGCAGCCGGAGACCGTTATCCAGGACAAGACCGGCCTCCTTCGAAGTCCTGGACTCGCCGGCGGCGAAAGAGGCGGAGAAGCTGCCTGTGAAAGCCAGGAGGATCGGGAGGCTGACAGCAAGAAAGGGCAAGGAGAGTCGGGCTCGACGTCGCGTGGAGTTCATGGGTCAGAGGATAACCCAGGTCGACGAGGCTGGGAAGCCGCACCCCCGGATCGGCCGGGGGAGGCTCAGTCCCCGCCGTTCATCTGCTTTCGAATGTCGCCGGCCGCAGGAGGCCAATCGCGGGAGGTGATGAGCGACCCCCCGCACGCGAATATGGCGCACCGCCCGGCGTACTCCCAGCAGTCGGAGTGGTAGGGCGCCGCGCATCGCTGGCACAGGAGGGGCGTCTTGCCGGCCACGTCGCCACAGACGGCGCAGGTCGCACCGATGGTCGATAGCTCCACTCCAGCGACGCCGGTCAGCTCGCCCACCACGTCGGGCCGGGACAGTCTCTGTTCGTACTCCGAGACCAGGATGTGGCCCAGAGCCAGGGCCGGAACCAGCAGGCTCCAGACATGGGTTCCTTCCATGGCCCGGAGGTTCTCGTGGCCGTACTCGCAGGCCAGGTAGATCAGGGTCAAGGCGAGTCCCGTCGTGGGTGCTCCGATGCGGCCCAGGAGGTCCCGATCGTACTGGAGCCGGCTCCGCCAGTATCGGGCCGGGATCAGGGACCAGCAGAGAGTGAGAGGAATCATGAGGAGAAGCAGGAACTGGACTGCGATCCCAACCAGGACAGGCAAGGATGGCAGCAGAGTGATCGCCTCGTAACGAATCGACAGGAAGAGGACCACTCTGGGGATCAGCAATCCGGCCAGAGTGAGGACTGCCCAGCTGATCCCCTTCCGGATTCCCTGGGAGGAAGTCTCGTCATGCCTCACCCAGGAGATGGCGGCGAAGACGAGGAAGTAGACCAGGAAGATCTCGGCGGTCCAGACACCAACGGCCGACACCGGTTCTCCATTGGTAGTGAGCGGACAGCGAGTCTGGAACCCATCGAGAGTGACCAGTTCGTACCAGACCCAGAAAGCGACGGCAAATCGGAACCAGGGCGCCTCGGGATCATCGACCCAGCCCAGGAAGTGCTGGATGCCCAGACCTGGGCGAACCTCCTCGGCATCAATGAAGAGGACGTCCTCCCGGTGCGATGTGGGGTGAGGTGCTTCCACGGGTAGACCTCTGCGTCGGGCTCCGAGACTGTCAGCTGTGGTGAATGTACGGCAGAATGAGGAAACCCCAGTACAACACCAGCAAGAACCCTGCCCGGGGGCAGCATGCGGATGGGCCCGGGATCATGAGTCCTTTCATGTCATCCAGGATGGCCGGATGGTCCCGGAGCGGCGCCATTCCGCCTCATTCCCGAACAGCCCCGTCACCGCTTCCAGTGAAGATTCTCGGAGAATGGCCGGGAGGCACCGTCGAGAGCGAGGCCGACGGGAGACTCGGTAGCCCGACTCACCCGCTGCCGTCGAACCGGCCAGCTGGATCCGCGGCAGCGAGACCGCAAGCTGGGGCGGTCCCTCGACAAGCTCGGGACGGACGGGTTGAAGCTCGTCCCGGCGCAGAATCAGGAGAAAGCGGCACCCCGTACGGCCTCAGCGGAGGATGACGATCTTGCCCTTGGACCGTGCCTTGCTGCCCGTGGTGGAGTGGGCCTTGACCCGGAACAGGTAGACACCGTTGGCCACGAAGTCTCCCCACTCGTCGCCCAGATCCCAGGGGATGCTGAGGCGGCGTCCCACGAAGGGACCGTCCATGTCGAGAGTCCGTATCCGCTCCCCGCTCATATCGAAGATCTCGATTCGGACCTTCGCCGTCGCTCCCGGTTGGGTCAGATCGGCGGCAAAGGAGGCCATCAGCCGGCGAACAGGGTTCGGCACGGCCATCACGGGAGACCTGAATCCGAACTGGTCCGGGGCGATGAGTCCGATCTTCATCGGCTCGGCCTCGTTGCCGCTCTGGTCACTGACGGTGAGCTCCACGGAGTGCTTGCCAGGAGAGAGATCCGTGTCGGGCGTGTAGAAGACCTTGCCGTTCTCGGAGTCGAACTGGAACGGGACGGTCTTTCCGTCAATGGTGAGGGAAACCCCATCCCGTGCGACTCCGCTCCCCGTATCGACCAGGGTCGCCTCGATGGTGGGGCGAGCCAGTTCGAGTTCTTCGCCGTCGTCGGGAATCATCTCGGCGATCCTGGGCGGCGCCACATCGGCCATGAACCGCATGGGGCCCAAGGTGTCGATGGCGGCGTGCAAGCGGCCGCCCTGGCGTCTGCCGGGAAGGTAACTCCAGTGGTCTCCACGTCGCAGATAGATGCCGATTCGGTCCTGGGGGACACCGTGAGTCCTGGGCAGGGGAGAGACGACCGTGGCGGGGCTGCCGAAGGTGAGACCCGCCGGCTCCACGCCATGGACGGGGCCGAGATCGATCAGCTCCTGACCGCCCTGGACCTTTCCAGCCCCCATCATGGCCGACTTGGCCACACCGGGAATCGTGGTGTCCGTGTCGAGATCGAACTCGGCAGGAGGGAAGACCAGAGCGTTGACGTCCCGCTCCAGAGCATCGGCCGGCACCTGGATGGAGAAGGCCCGGTCGACGCTCAAGATTGTCGACGCCTGGCCTGCCCTGAGGCGAGTGACGCTGAGGCTCAGGTTGCGCCGGCTCACGTTGCCGTCCAGGTCCGTGCCCGAGACTGTCATGGACACGTTCTGGGTCGCATTCGGTTGCCTCAGCTTCAGGGTGGTGAAGAAGGCCCGAGGATTGGACTGGATTCGATAGGCCTGATCGGTGATCTGCTCCAGGCCGCTGAGGCCCGTGAACCTGGGTGGCGACTGAAGCTCCTCGCTGGCCAGGACCACGACGGTGACCTCCGCTTCGGTGAGGGGACTGGTGAAGAATCGGGCCTGGAAGGCAGGCCCCGTGTCGACCTCGAACCCGTCGATGGTAGCCATGTTCTGGCCGTTGATCCGGTTGCCTGCCCGGTCGACCACATTCTGGACGATCAGGTTGGCTCGACCGTCGAAGAGTCGCGGATCGGCGTCGTTGGGAACTCTTCCCTGACCCTCGTAGACGTTGCCGACGAAGCTCTGGGTGGTCAGCTCGATGGGTGCCGTGGAGGGATCCGCCGGCATCCAGCTCACGCCCGGGGCGGTCTGTAGCTCCTCGCTGAACTCGAGGCGGACGTTGAAGGTCCCGATCGCCAGTACGCCTGTTCGCCCCGAGGGCTGGACGTCGCCGGTGACGGTGGCCTTGTTGCCCGTGATCTCCGGCGCCGTGGTGTCGAGGGTGAAGTAGAACGGCTGCGATGCCTTCCCCTCGTTCTCGACCTGATCGAAGCTGGAGACGGTCCAGTTGTACTGGCCCTCGGTTGGCAGAGTCAGGAGCACGGTGTTCTTGGTCTGGTCCTCCGCCGTGGGCTTCTGGATGATCCGCTCGAGAGACCGGTTGGGAGCGCCGGGAGGGAAGTTGAGGGTGAACCGGAACTTCCGGACACCCGTCACGTTGTTCCACTTGAACTGGACCACTCGGGATCGGGTGAAGGAGTTGCTGGCCGGCTCGGTCAACTGGGGCGGCCGGACGTCGTTGACGTCGATGGTGACCCGCCGTGACTCTGACGTGACGTTTCCAGCCCGGTCAATGGCCCGGATGGTGAGCCGGTAGTGATCGTCTATCTGATTGGCACGGGGTGTCAGCAGCTGATCCTCCGGCGGCAGGAGATCGTCGATGGTGAACTTCCGTCGCTCTCGAAGAGTGCCTGCGAAGGCAGCGTCGAGGGGGTTGGTGGTGGACCGGATCGGGTTGTTGGCGGCGATCTGGATACCATCGAGCACGGCGGTGCTGAGGGGGATGACCGGATTGGACTTGCCGGGGATGATCTCCCCTTCCTTGTCGCCGTCGCGAGCTGCTTCTCCCGGGATGGGCTGCCCTTGAGCATCGACGATCTGCAGGAAGTACTCCACCCTGGCGATTCCAGCCCCACCTCGATGAACCGAGTTCTGGCTGCCTGTGACCTCGCCCTGCTGGGCCGAGAGATCCGAGGCGAACCCGATGATACGGAAGGGCCGGGCGCCGATGAGGGGTCCTTGGGTGACGCCGGTGGCACCGACGGCCCTCGGAGTCGAATCCGTCTTTGCCTTGCCGTTAACTCCCGGCAGACGACCGGGGTCCCCCGTGAGGAGGACACCGTCGGGGAAGTTCTCCAGCTCCAGCTTGGGCGGCACGTTGTCGACGAGGAAGAAGAACTGGGCCAGGTCGATGGTGGTGTCGATCGATGTCTGGAGACCGAAGTACTGTCCCTTTCTCTGAGGGTTCAAGGGGTCCACGTCGAGGCTGTTGCCGGCCCGATCCGTCGGGTTGACGGCGATGGAGTAGATGCCGTCCATGGACCCGTCGGTGGGCAGGGTCCTGCTGCGGCCCGTGACGGGATCGGTGAACTCCAGAGCCACCCGGAATCGATCGTCCCTGGGATTGAAGTCGTTCCGGGTGGGGTCGACGGAGTTGGGGATGTGGGTGAACTTGATGGTGCCCCGGATCCGGGAGGGGATGTTTCCTGAAGCGTCCTCGATGAAGGAGCGATCGACTCGACCGGGCTGATAGGCCGCCTCGATTCGAGCCACCATGTTCGTGGCAGCAACGTCGATGCCGCAACCGGCGTTACCGTTGGTCGCCGCAGGGTCCACGACGACGGCCTCGAGGAAGTTCAGGGGCCCAGCGATGGGGGAGTCCGCCAGGGGGAAGGTCCGCTCCGTGAAGGGGTCCGTGTTATCGAGCTGCACGGGGAAGTCGAGGAAGTCCTGCCTTCGTCCATTGGTGGTGCTCACCGTGCCCGAGTTGCCCGCCAGGTCCCTGGGGGTGACCCGGACGAAGTGCAGCCCATCATTGGAGCCGGTCCTGGGGTCCAGTGATCCCGGGGGCACGAATGGCGTTGGTGGTGCCGGGGTCGGGTTCGGAAACTGATCGCCGGCGACGGTCTGGCCCGGCTTCCGCACGTTGTTCAGGGTGATGGTGGAGGACTCACCGGGATTGGCGGGAGCGGATCGAACAGGGTCGTCGGCGTCGAAGAGTACCGGCACGGAGTTGGGACCGCCGATCTGGCTGAAGAACTGGACCGCCGTGGCCGTGACATTGAACTGCGGGTCCTGGGAGCTGGCGATGATGGGAGGCACCTCGCCGGTCTGGAGGCTGACACACCCGGCCAGATTGACGGCGATCGATTCCGCCGAGACAGCGATCGTGTCCACCGTGAAGGTGATGGTGCGCTGTGCCGTGTTACCCACGTTATCCACGAGCCCGACGGTGATGGTGTAGGTGCCATCGATGGGCTCCTTCGTGCCATCCCCATCCCGATCGGTGAAGTTGGCGTTCTCGTCTTCGGCGGAGGTGAAGTCGGCCAGATTGAGGAACAGCCCCGTGGGGGGACTGACGGAGGGCGCTCCAGGAATGTCCCCTGCCGGACCCCGCAGGCCGATGGTGAGACTCGTGGTCTGGTCTCCCTGAGGGGTGGAGGTGTTGGCTACGTTGGCGAAGTTGACGCCACTGGCGAAGTTCTTCGCCGTGTCGGTCTCGCTGCTCGTGTTGAAGTCATCGACGAATACCTGGATGGTGAAGGGGAAGGCAGCCCGACCGACAACCTGTCCATCCCTGGGCTGACTGACGAACTGCCCCGGGGGTCGGGGCGTCGGCAGGCGATTCAGATCGGGGGCAACGGAATCGACAGTGAATGCGCTGGCCAGAGTTGCGCTCGCATCGTCGGCTGCGATGGGGTTGTTGGCCCGGTCGAACCCGAAGTCAGGATTCGGCTGATTGCCGTCGAAGGCACCTGTGATCTGCACCTGGGCGGGACCGTTCTGGGCCTCCACGGGAATGGTGCTGTACTGGAAGACGAAGATGGTGTTGTTGATCGTCTGTTCCTGTCTCAGGACGGCAGGGATAGCCACGCCGCCGTTCTGGGTCACGTTGACCTGAGGAGGTGAAGCCATCTGCTCGCTCATGGTGATCCGGAGGAAAACCGTCTCCTGACCGACGAAGGTCTTCACGCCCGGAGGCAGGACTTGCCGGCGAGCCGGGTCGTCATTGAACCGGATGATCTCAACCTGCTGCACCGTCGGAGCTGTTGTGTCGCGGACGAACAGCACCGTCGTCGGATCGCTCTGGTTGGGCGTCGCCTGGGTATCGGTCAGGGTGTCCTGGGCAGTGATGTCCAGGTTGACCGGTCCATCCTCGAGACCTGATAGCTGCACCTGGGCCGCGAATGTCCCGGTCTCATCCACAGTTACCGTGGTGGTCTGATTGTTGGCCCTGTTACGAACCGTCAGCTGGATCTGGTCCGCCGGTGACCCGTTGTCCGGATCAACCACTGTACCGGTGATGGTCACCTGATCCTGGTTGGTGGTGAAGGTCTGGTTGTTGAAGGGGACGGGAGTGTTCTGAGTTGCGTCACCGAGAGTGACGGACTGGATGGTGATCACCGGCGCCTTGGTATCGAATTGAATGAAAACCTGGGGACCACCGGAAGCGGGGCTCTGTCTGGAATCGACCACCACATTGCACTTCTGCTGGAAGATGATGACGCCCACCTGCTTGATGCCATCGACGTTGAATCCGGCGCCAACCTGGCCGCTCGTGTCCGTGGGCAGAGGCAGGAACGTGGAGCCATTCACATCGGCACCCGCCGTGTTCACCAGATAGGAACCGCTGGCTCCATCGTGCTGGAACCCGATGTTGATTTGAGCTCGATTCGTCCGGAACGGCTCCGCCTGGTCGAAGTTGGCCGGCTCCGTGACCTGAACCTGCTTGATGACCTCGTCGGGGAGACACTGACCGATCACCGGTGTGGCGCCTGAAAGGACAACCCAGACGACCGCGAGCCAGAGGGCCGTGGTATTCGTTCTCGGGTAGGGCGTCTGCATGTTTCGTCGCTGTCGATCCGCACAAGTTACCTGATATCGAGGAATGTGCAGAGACAGATACCTCCGGAAATCACTTCGACAAATCTAACCGATCGAGTTAGAGATTTGTCCTGTTTCCTTGCCCCTCCTCCTGTTTCATGCTAACTTTGTCCGTTCTCCATGCTCCAGGATCTGCTCAAGCTGTTCCGTGAGACCCGGATAGTCGATGGTATCCAGATCGCTGTCGACGCCGGTCATTCGCGGATCCCCGTGGCCGGTCTGCAGGGCAGCGCCCCCCGTCTTCTGGCGGCCTCTCTGGCTGCGGATCGGCCCGTCCTGTTCCTGGCGGAGGACGAGGAGGCTGTCCGTTCCGCCGCCCAGGACCTGTCGACGGTGATGGACCCGGAGCGGGTCTTGACCTATCCCGGCCCCGACGTGCTGGAGGGTGAAATCCTCCCCCTCGGCTGGTACGAGATATCCCACAGGATGCGGGTTCTCGACGCACTGAACAGCCGCCGCAGCTGTGTCGTCATCGCCTCTCCCCTGGCCCTGCTGGCCCCCACCATGGCCCCGGAACCATTCAGGAAGCACCGGCTGACCGTGAAGGTCGGAGATGAGCTGGACCGGGACATGCTCATCGATAGACTCGATCAACTGGGCCACGCCCGTCTGCCCAAGGTGGACACCATGGGGGAGTATTCCGTGCGAGGCGGCATCCTGGATGTCTACGGCTCTCTCTCCACGCGCCCCTTCCGGATCGAGCTGTTCGGCGACAGTGTGGAGTCCATTCGGTCCTTCGATCCCGCCACCCAGCGTTCGGTCAAGGAGATGCGCCGCGCTACACTGGTTCCCGTCCGGGAGGTGCTCCCCGACGCGGTCCAGGACTTGCCGGAGGAGATCGAGGCTGCCCTGGAGAAGGAAGAGAAGGCCGCCGGTCTGTATCAGACTCTCCGAGGAGGCAAGGTCCCGAAGGGGGCCGAATCTCTGCTCCGATTCCTGCCCCAGGTTCGGGCCAGGCTGACGGACCATCTGGCCGCCACCGCCTTGATGGTGGACAACTGCAGCCACCTGGCGATGGATCAGGCCCGAGTCATGGCGGACAAGGCCTATGACGACGAGT
>JAJFLN010000458.1 GCA_021772705.1 Candidatus Cloacimonadota bacterium
GGACATGCTTCGACAGGCTCAGACGATATGGCCGCCCGCTCCGTTCATCCTTCGACAAGCTCAGGACGAGCGGATCGGGAAGACCCGGCCATTCAGTCGTCCTGGATGCGGGCATCCATAGTAGGACGAACGGATCGGGAAGACCCGGCCATTCAGTCGTCCTGGATGCCCGCATCCATAGTGGGGCGAACGGAGGAGGGGACCCCCTGGGTGACATGCACCCCCTTCCCGGCGATGGCTTGAAATCACGGTCCTCAGGGGGTAGAATCGGTCGCTCATGGCAACCTCGGCTGGAAAGAAGCGATCCGGGAGGGAATGTGTTCTCTGCATGGCCTCTCTCAGGCCTGGCGCGGGCTGCTGCAGGAGCTGCGGCCATCCGATCCAGCGGCCGGTGATGCAGCGAGCAATTCTCACCTTCTATGCCGTCCTGGGCGTCCTGGCGTTCATGTTGTTGATCTATCTCTGGGCGATCCCAAACATTCACGCCAGTAACGCCATCTCCCTGGTGAAGAAGCAGGAGGCCGCCTTCATCAGCCAGGCGATGCGCTCCATCGAGCAGAAGCAGTATCAGTTCCTGGGTTGGGACACTCAGGTCTTCGACTCCAAGCTTGTGCTGGTGACCTTCACCTATCGGAACCCCGCAGCGGGGAACGCCGGCTACCTGGCCGTCTGGTGGGCCGTGCGTCTCGACGAGGGAAAGGTCACCCGGGTCACGTCCATGGCGAGCTTTGCCGACGAGAATCTGCTCAAGAACCTGCCCTTCGACTAATCGTCACCGGAAACTACCGCGGTCCGGACCGGGCCGCGGCCTCGAGAACGTCGGGATCGAAGAGCTCCAGTCGATAGGCGAGGTATACATCCGCCAAGCCGACGGAGAGTAGAATCAGCAGCGCCAGCTGGGCTTCAGCCTTCAACAGGAACAGGGACACCAGGCACATCACCAGAGTTGCCAGGAACATGACCTGCACCACTTCGGCCGGGGAGCGGCCCATGTCCAGGAGCCGATGATGCAAGTGCCCCCGGTCGGCGGCGAACACATTGGCCCCGCCGGCCAGGCGCCTGAGAATGGCATAGAGCGTATCGCTCAGAGGCACTGCCAGGAGCAGAATGGGAATCAAACGCACTCCCAGGGAGGCGTGGCTCGTGTGGCAGACCAGAAGGGTGAAGCAACCGAGAGAGAACCCCAGGAAGGTGCTCCCCGTGTCCCCCAGAAAGATGGAGGCCGGATGGGAGTTGTGGTGGAAGAACGCCAGGACGGCGCCCAGTAAGGCAACCAGGAATACTCCATGGAACGGGATCTCGAGCAGCTGGGTGACGAGCAGCAGCGACGTGACCGCCGCCAGCGTGATGCCGCTGGCCAGGCCATCCAGCCCGTCGACGAAATTCATGGCATTGGTGACCCCCACGAGCCAGAGAATCGTCAGGACGTAGGTGGCGACGGCCATCAGGTTCGGGTCCAGAGTCCAGCCCGGGACCTTCAACAGGGCCTCCAGCAGATCGAACCGGACGCCGAAGAAGTAGCCGAGATGCGCTGCCGCGATCTGTACGGGCAGCTTCACCTGCACAGGAGCATCCCCCATGTCGTCATAGATCCCCAGGAGCAACAACACCAGCGTGCCGGTGAAGACCCCGGCCATCTCCACGGGCATGGGCTGAGGGCTGTTCATGGTGTAGGCCAGGGCCCCGGCCCAGAACCCGCTGAACACGGCCAATCCCCCCATCCTGGGCATCGGAGACTGGTGAACATGCCGGGTCCCAGGCAAGGCGACGGCTCCAACGACCAAGGCAAAGTGCCTCGACAGGGGCACCATCAAGGACGACATCAGGAACGCGGCAGCGAAACTCAGTACATATGGCATCAGGGCGTGGAAGCTCTCCGATCCAGGTGCTCGTGGTGGATCATCCCCATGTTCTGCGGCGGCCAGTACACCAGGAGAGCCTTGCCCATCACGCCACGGCCACGGAGCGGCCGTCGCCAGAATCGGCTGTCAGCGCTGTTGTTCCGGTTGTCCCCCATGGCCCACAGAACGTCCTGATCCAGCTCGACCGGGCGGCGCTCGAACTGGGCGGTCTCGCCGAAGACCTCCCGCTCGAGACCGTTGATCCGGACTGTGTCGGCGTGGCTGAACCGGAAGTAGGCCTCCATCCGCCTCGCCACGCTGTTCAGGGAAACTGAGCCCCGTGGATGAACCGTGAGGGCCAGCTTGCCGCTGTCAAAGTGATAAGAGCCAGCCCGCTGCTCAACCTCCTCCGGCGACTTCATCCTCTTGAGGCGGGTCTCAGCCTGTTCCAAGGAGTCCACGTCCAGATCCGGGATGGCCGCCAGCCGGGAGTTCAACTCGACCCGATAGGAGTTCTGCGCACCGGGAGCCCGGCGCCAGCGCGGGGGAAGGCGCAGGTCGAAGTCGATTCCGGAACCCTCAGCCTGCAGCCTCGGGTCTGCTAGCCGCTTCTTGAAGACCGTGTACTTCTCGGTCATCTTCTCGCCGTTTCGCTTCACCACGCCGCCGTTGACCACCAGGGTGTCTCCCCCCTTGGCAATCAGCCGCTTGATGAAGTCCTTGCTGATATCATCGGGGAACTCGAACACGATGATCTCACCGGGGTCGGGAGAATGGAACCGGTAGGTCAACTTCTCGACCATGATGTAGTCCCCGGGAAACAGAGTGTTCTTCATCGAACCGGTGGGAATGAAGAATGTCTGTACCACGAAGGTCTGGATCACCAGGAGGATGACGAAGGCCTTCAGAATGCTCTCGGTCCAATCCCTCAAACTCGACTTCCAGAAGAGGCTCAACTCGATGCCGCCGGGCTCCAGGTGCAGCAGGTTCCTCCCCCGCAGCAGCTCCAGCCGGAATGCCCTGCGGCCCTTCAATTGCCGGGTGGGCAGATCGGCTTCGATGTGACCCGAGTAGCTGTGCCGGACCTGGAAATTCTCCACCCCAACGGCCTCGACCGTGACGGATCGGTCTCCGACGATGAAGTTGTTGGACGACAGCTGCTGGCAACTGTAGCGCTCGCCGTCGATGGTGAACTTGAGCTTCTCGAACATCTCACGCATGGGCCACATCCTCGATGGTCCGCGATATCTGCCGCTCCAGATCGAACACGAGCCAGCATTCGAACAACATGAGCAGAACCACGAGTGACAGGAGCAGATCCGAAACCGTAACGGGTAGCCGACCCGTCTCGCTGGCCAGTCCGGCGTCCCCGGACAGCGCCGCCGAGGGGAGCAACCGGCGCAGCTCCTCCTCCGAGGGATACGTCAGGGTCGACTCCTCTTCGGGCCAAGCGACGATGAAGTGCTGCGAGTCCCGGCTGTCTCCTCGGGTTCGATCGAGGCGGTAGGTTCCGACCCGCGACGTGTCGCTGAAGGGCAGCACCAGACTGCGGCCTCTTCTGATGGGTGACAGGGAGGAGACTCGATCCCCGGGGGAGAGCACTTGAAAGCTGGCCCCGAACTCCTCCAGCGGAACGGCAAAGTGTATCTCCTCGCCGACGGTGTACGTCCTGAGTCTCTCCGGCGACCAGGCCGCCAGGCGGTTGAGAAAGATAGGAAAGATCGGGTGCAGGGGGAGGTCGCTGCCCGACAGCCCCATCCCGGCGTTCACGACGGCAAGAGAGCCACGCCCCAGACTCGACACATACACGGCGGGAGTGCCGTCCTCGAACTGGGCGCGGACCCCGGCGCTGCGATAGGCGGCACCAGGCTCGATAAGGAACCTGGCCGACGAGGTCACTCCCTGCCAGAACCGGGGGTCCACGAAGGCGCCGGGGGATGCCAAGCCAGGCCCGCTCCACCGTGCTGCCGCCTCGACCTTCTTGCCCAGTTTCAGCACTCCCATTCCACTGAACAGACTCCGGTTCGCCGCCTCTGGGTCCACCTCATCGGGGGGAATGAAGGCGATCAGATTTCCCCCGTTCTTCACGTGAGCAACCAGCTCACTCCCCTCCTCTGGCGCCAGCAGATCGGGCCTGAGCAGGACAATCAGTGCCGTCCCCTCGAGGTTCTCCGGTCCATTCGAGACGTTGAGCGTCGCATGCCCCAGTCCTCTGCGGAGGAAAAAGAGAGGGTCCCGGACGCCCTCGCCACCCAGCAGCGGGCGTCCCGTGATGATCTGAACCCGCCGCTGCTCCACCACGTCCACGATGGTATGGGATCGGTTGTCGCCCTCCAGGCTGTCCTCTCCGGCCTCGACGACGATGGAGTGGGTGCCGGGGCGGTTGAACCGGGTCACGAAGATCAGCTGCGTCTGTCCCACGCCGGGGGGCAGGAACCGCCTGTCCAGGACCTTGCCTCCCACGTTGAGCGAGACCTGGCCCTGGAACGGGGCGCCGTGGGATGAGACGGGCACTCGCAATGTGACTGGCTCGCCCACGCTGACTTGCTCCGCGTCGAGGCTGATGGGGCCCACGGCCAGGTTCGAGGCTCCTTCTGCCTGAAGAGGAAACAGCAGCAACCGGGCTCCGGGAGCGCCGAGGGCGGGGACGTCCATCTCCGAGAAGTCGGAGAAGACTGCCACGATGCGATCTGACCCGGGTTTTTCCAGGAAGGTGGCCTCTGCCAGCCGAAGGGCTCCTTCCAGATCGCCGGATCCGGGATGGACCGATGGCAGATCGCTCAGGTCCAGGTCTTCTTGTTTACCCCGGAAGACGACCCGGGCCCGAGGCGCCAGGGCGATGACAGTCAGGGCCTCCCGGCTCGTGAGGCCCGCCGCCAGCCTGGCCAGGCCAGCAACGGCCTGTCCGTAGAGCAATCGATCCGCGCTGGTGCGCAGGGTCATGGAGCCGCTGTTGTCCAGCAAGCAGATCACGTGCCGCGGGCCGGAGTTCAGAAACGTCAACTCTGGCAGCGTGAAGAAGGGTTGTGCAAACAGAACGGCCAGGGCCGCGGCCAGCAAGATGCGCGTCAAGAGCAGCAACATCTGGTCGATTCGAATCCTCAGACTGTGCTTCTTGTGAAGCAACCGGAGGAAGCTGAGGGTCGAAAACCGCACCTTGTTGACGCGCCTATGACGCAGCAGATGAACCAGCAGAGGAACCGCGGCTGCCGCCAGTCCGGCCAGGAACAGGGGATGGAGGAAGTACACTCAGATCCTCCGTTTGGCCCGGATCGCCAGGAACTTGGCCAGGTTCAACTCGAAGGGCTGGTCGGTCCGGAAGGTGGCGAAGTCGATCTTCTTGAACCGGCATTCCTGCCCCAGGCGATGTATGAACTGCTCCATGCCGCCGCGGTATCTCTCCCGTATGATCCTGGGGTCGAGCCACAGGGAGGAATCATCCTCCATGTCGACGAACTGGGTGTAATCCTCGAAGGGAAACTCCAGTTCCTGGGGAGTCAGAATCTGCAACAGGATCAGCTCATGCTTCAGGAACTTCAGGAACTTCACGCCCTGCATGATCTTGTCGTAGTCGTCGAAGAAATCCGAGAGAACGATCACCAGCCCCCGGCGCTTCACGTGGTTGCTAAACTCCTGGAAGATCCTGAAGAAGTCCGTCCTGTCGGCGGCCTCGTTACCATCGATGGCGGCCAGGATTCGTTGCAGATGGTTCGGAGTGCTCCTGGGCACCACCCGCTGGCGAATGCGATCGCTGAATGTGACGACGCCGACGGAGTCTCCCTGGTGCAAGGTGAGATAGGCCAGCGCCGCCGCCAGATATCGCGCGTACTCCAGCTTCGAGAGACCTCCGGCTGCTTGCTCCGGATAGGCCATGGAGCGGGAACAGTCCAGCAGGATGTTGGCCCGGAGAGAGGTGTTCTCCTCGTACTGCTTCACATAGTAGCGGTCACTCTTGGCGAACAGCTTCCAGTCGATGTGCCTCAGCTCGTCGCCGTGGAAGTACTGGCGATGCTCGCTGAACTCGATGTTGAAGCCGTGGAACCGGCTCTTGTGCTCTCCCGCCAGGGTGCCTTCGACGACCATGCGGGCCACCAGATCGAGAGACCCGATCTGGGCAATCACGGCGGGCGAAAGGTACTGCTTCATCGAGTCATGGACCGCCAGTTCATGCCGGCTCCCGCACCTCCGCCAGGAGCTTGTCGACCACGTCCTGGGCAGTGATTCCATCGGCCTCGGCGTTGAAGTTCGGCACCAACCGATGACGCAGGACAGGTTGGGCCACGGCCCGGATGTCCTCGATAGCCACGGCGTGTCTTCCGTCCAGGATCGCACGGGCCTTGGCACCCAGAATCAGGTACTGAGTCGCCCGGGGTCCGGCGCCCCAGGAGAGCCATCGGTTGATCATCTCCGGCGTCCCCTCCTGGCCGGGCCGAGTTCGTGTGGCCAGGGTCACGGCGTACCGGGCCACGTGATCCGAGACCGGGACCTGGCGCACCAGCTGCTGGATGTCCATGACCTCCTGGCCCGTGAGAACCTTCTCGACAGGGTGATCCTGAGATCCTGTGGTCATCTTCACGATGTCCAGCTCCTCGTCGAAACTTGGATAGGTCATGTAGATGCTGAACATGAACCGGTCGAGCTGGGCCTCCGGCAGGGGGTAGGTTCCCTCCTGCTCGATAGGGTTCTGGGTCGCCAGGACGAAGAAGGGTTCCTCCAGGCTGAAAGTCTCACCGCCAGCCGTGACGTTGTACTCCTGCATGGCCTGCAGAAGTGCCGCCTGTGTCTTCGGGGGAGTCCGGTTGATCTCGTCAGCCAGGACCATGTTTGCGAAGACAGGGCCCTTCTGGAAGACGAAGTTGCGATGACCGGTCTCGGGATCGTCCTGGATGATGTCCGTGCCCGTGATGTCACTGGGCATCAGATCGGGGGTGAACTGAATTCGCTTGAATCGGAGGTCGATGATCCTGGCGACGGTGTTGATCATCAGCGTCTTGGCCAGACCAGGCACACCGATGAGCAGAGCGTGTCCCCGGCTGAAGAGAGCGATGAGCAACTCGTTGATCGTCTCCTCCTGCCCGACGATGACCTTCGAAACTTCTCCCAGGATCTTGCGCCTGGCATCGGCAATTCGTTGTACGTGTTCCCTGGCTTCCAATTCGGCTCCTGACTCTCACGAGCCCCGGAAGGGGCTCTCTCTCGACGGGGCGGCCCGTCAAACCGTCCTGGCGGATACCTTCGTCAGACAGTCTCGCCGCCGGGCCGTTCCACTGCCCGGAAGAGACGAGACCCCGGTCGAACGCGCGACCCCCGCGGGAAACTCCCGGGGGGTCGCTGCCGGCCTGACGGGCCCCGGGGTCCAAGATCCCGAGCCCCCCGCGAGGCCAGTCCGCTCCAATGTCCTGGATTCGTTCGTACTTCGTTCCTCAGTTCGTATCAGCGGCGCTACCCCTCACCTTGGCGGTGGACTCCCTGACGGCAGCCTGGGCTGCTGCCAGTCTGGCCAGCGGCACCCGGAAGGGCGAACAGCTGACGTAGTCCAGGCCCAGAGTGTGGCAGAACTCCACGCTGGCCGCCTCTCCGCCGTGCTCGCCACAGATGCCGCACTTCAGCTTCGGCTTGATGCTCCGGCCCTTCTGAACAGCCATCTCCATCAACTTACCGACGCCGGTCTGATCGATGGAGATGAAGGGATCGATCGGCAGGATTCCATCGGCCACGTACTGGGGCAGGAACTTGAAAGCATCATCCCTGCTGTAACCGAAGGTCATCTGGGTCAGATCGTTGGTGCCGAAGCTGAAGAAGTCGGCGTGCTCAGCGATCTCATCAGCACAGACCGCTGCCCGAGGCACCTCGATCATGGTGCCGACCAGATACTTCACCTTCACGCCGTACTTGGACTGAACGTCCTGGGCCACGGCGATGGCGCGACGGCGAGTCAGCACCAGCTCCTCGGCGGTGCCGACCAGGGGAATCATGATCTCCGGCTGAACCTTGACCTTCCTCCGCTTCAGCTCGCAAGCGGCCTCCATGATCGCTCGAACCTGCATGTCGTACAGCTCAGGGAAAGTGACCCCCAGGCGGCATCCCCGGTGACCGAGCATGGGGTTCAGCTCGTGAAGACTCTGGACCTTGGCCTGCAGACTCTCTAGCTCGGCGATCTTCCGCTTGTTCTTGCCCTTCCGCCTCAGGTCCTCCAGCTCCACCGTGACCTCCGTGAAGTTCGGGAGGAACTCGTGAAGCGGAGGGTCCAGCAGCCGGATTGTTACCGGCAATCCTTCGAGGGCAGCGAAGATTCCCAGGAAGTCGTGGCGCTGCATCGGCAGCAGCTTCTCCAGACTCTTCTCCCGCACCTTCTTGTCCTTCATGTTCAGGATCATGTTCCGGACGATGGGCAGACGGTCTTCAGCGAAGAACATGTGCTCCGTCCGGCACAGGCCGATACCTTGGGCGCCGAACTTCCGCGCCCGGACCGCGTCCTCCGGCGTGTCGGCGTTGGTGCGAACCTTCAACCTCCGGCACGAATCGGCCCAGGTCATGAGCTTGTCGAAGTACTTGTCCAGCTTCGGCTCCACCGTCGGTGCCTTACCGGTGACGACGCGGCCGGAGCCACCATCGATGGTGATCCAGTCCCCTTCCTTCACGGTCCGGCCGTCGACGGTGAAGCACTTCCTGGCGTAGTCGACCTCGATGTCGCCGCAGCCCGCCACGCAGGCCTTGCCCATGCCTCGGGCCACGACGGCGGCGTGACTGGTCATACCGCCACGGGCCGTCAGGATTCCCTTCGAGACTTCCATGCCATGGATGTCCTCCGGGCTGGTCTCGAGTCGGGTCAGGAGCACTGCTTCGCCATTCTCGACCCAGGCGACCGCATCGTCGGCGTTGAAGACGACCCTGCCGGCAGCGGCCCCGGGAGAAGCTGGAAGTCCCTTGGCCAGGATGTCAAGCTTGGCTTTCGGATCCAGGGTCGGGTGGAGCAGCTGATCCAGCTGATCCGGACTGACTCGCATGACGGCGGTCTTCCGATCGATGAGACGAGACTCGGCCATCTCGACAGCGATACGCACTGCGGCGGCGCCGGTGCGCTTGCCGACTCGGGACTGAAGCATGAAGAGGGTTCCGTTCTGGATGGTGAACTCCAGATCGAGCATGTCCCGGTACTGTTTCTCGAGGCTCTTGTAGACCTTGACCAGGTCGGCGTAAGCCTTCGGCATGGCCGCCTCGAGGGACTTCTTGCCGCCGTCAGCCTTCGTGAGCGGCTGCGGCGTGCGAATACCGGCGACTACGTCTTCGCCCTGAGCATTGAGCAGATACTCGCCGTAGAAACGGTTCTCACCGGTGGAGGGGTCTCGGGTGAAGGCCACCCCAGTGGCGCAGTCGTCCCCCATGTTTCCGAAGACCATGCTTTGAACATTGACGGCGGTCCCCCAGGCTGCGGGAATATTGTAGATCCGGCGATAATCGATGGCGCGCTGGTTGTTCCAGGACAGGAAGACGGCGCTGATGGCCCCTTCGAGCTGGCTCCAGGGATCCTGGGGGAAGGAATGACGCGAGTGCTTCTTCACCAGCCCCTTGTAAGTCTTCACCAGCTTCTGCAGCGTCTCGGCGCTCAGGTCCGCGTCGCTCTTGGCCCCGGTCTTCTTCTTGGCCTGCTCCAGGGCGTGCTCGAACTTCTCCTTCGAAATGTCCAGGACCACGTCGGAGTACATCTGGATGAACCGCCGGTAACTGTCGTAGGCGAATCGCGGGTTACGGGACTCCCGGGCCAGGCCTTCGACGGTCTCGTCGTTGAGGCCCAGGTTGAGGATCGTATCCATCATTCCCGGCATGGAAGCTCGGGCGCCGGACCTGACGGACACGAGCAGCGGTGCCTTCGTGCTGCCGAAGCCGCGACCCATGGCCTTCTCGAGACGCTTCATGGACTTCTTGATGTCCGCATCCAGTCCCTTGGGCCACTTGCGGCCACCATCGTAGTAATCGACGCAGCACTCGGTGGTGATGGTGAATCCCGGAGGGACGGGCACCCCCAGGTTCGTCATCTCCGCCAGCCCAGCGCCCTTGCCACCGAGCAGGTTTTTCATTTCAATGTTTCCGTCGGCGGTTCCTCCGCCGAAGAAGTAGGTCAGCTTGTTTGGCATCTCGATCTCCTTCTCCCCGCACTTGGTGAACGGTTAGAGCCAGATTAACACAGCCGATCTACAGGTGGAAGCAGCCCCTCGGCCGATGGCGCTGGTCCCCCTCCCTCTCCTGAGTCAATCCAGGATCTGCTCCAGGATCTTCTCTCCCCGCAGGTCCAGCAGCATCGCCGACAGCAGGGTCAGGGCCGTGTAGACTCCGGCCACGTAGAGCACGAGAAGAACGGGCAACTCGGCCAGAGATTTCCAGTCGCCCGACAGGGCCGGCGGCAGGATGAACACCAGGCTACCGATGGAGGCCAGGCCGGTGACACCCATGCCGATCATGCCCATGAGGCTGATCCAGAGGACCTGGCCGAAGGAGACCCGGTGCTGGTGGACCAGGCCGGTGGAGGGCAGACGATAGGGGGCCAGGACGCTCACGACGTTGCCCACGGCCAGCAGGATCACCAGGAATCCTTGCCACGATAGGAGCTGGGCCAGGAACTCCTGAGAAGGCACGTCCAGGGTCACGGCCATGGTCCCCATGGAAACCAGCATCAAGCAGGAGATGAAAGCCCAGTAGGCCAGGTTCTTTCCCACCAGAATAGCCACGGGATGCACGGGGGCGATGATCAGGAATCGGAGGCCCGTGCGCTCCATGGCGAAGGAGTTGAAGATGAGTCCCACGAAGAAGAGTTCCACCGTCATTCCCAGCGTGGCCAGCAGGAACCCCCGTCCCGATTCGGGAACGAAGAACAACCCGGATCCGAGGGTGATGGCATAGGTGAGGCCGAAGAGAACCAGGAGCAACCTGCACTGAGGCTCCCGGAAGATGAGCTTCAACTCCTTGACGGCCACGGCCAATATCTTCTGCTGACCCAGGAAACGTTCGGAGAACTCGAAGAGCAGCGAGCGGGGCACCCCGTTCTCGACCCAGTCCTCCCGGCCCTTGGGACCGCCCCCCCCCCGGGTCATGAGCCACTCGTTGGCCCGGGACGCCAGGACGATGGTGAGCAGTGTCAGGGCTAGAAGAGTCCCGAGCTGATAGGCAAACGCCCGCTGATCCCCTCGGGAGAGAGAGACGAGAGTGTCGGCGGCGAGACCGGCCGGCAGCCAGACCGAGTAGTGAGAGATCTCCATCTTGAGCAGCGCATTGCCGGCGCCGGTGACGAAGAGCCCGAACTCGAATGCCCAGATCGACATGGCCATCACGAGGGGAACGATGATCATCATCCGGTCCGACACCTTCCTGTCCTTCAAGGAGTTGAGGAGCAGGGACAGGAGCAGCTGACTCGTGGCCACGGTCTGGAGAAGGAAGATCACCAGCACCAGGGACGCCGGAATCAGGTCTTGCAGCTCCGGGCTCATGGCGAATGCGCAGGCTACGAATACGGGAAGCACCAGCAGCGTCGAGAGCTCCAGCAGATGGCCCAGGAAACTGCCGAAGAAGATCCGGAAAGAGCCCAGGGGATAGAGAAACAGCCGGGTGACGTCGAGACTCTCGTTGATCCGGTAACCAAAGAGGGGGAAGGTGATCCAGAAGAAGTAGATGGCCAGGAGCACGATGTGCAGCATCTCCCGGGCCTCCTGGACAGGCCGGATCATCAGCTCCCCTCCCACGTAGAGAGCAAAGAGGGAGGACGCCAGGAAGGCGAATATCACCATCACGGCCGTGGTGGCGATGTTGCCCTGCTTGTGGCTGTAGGCCCGCTCCGTCAGCCGGCACTTCAGCCACAGTATCCGGTTCAACCAAGCCAAGACAGATCCTGCTCCTCGGCTGACTCGCCAATACTGTGAAGAAAGATCTCCTCCAGATCCTTGTCCTGCCCGATCTGGAGATTGGCCCGGATCTCCTGGATCGTCCCGCAGACCGCCAGCCGCCCCTTCTTCAGGATCGCCACACGGCTGCAGATCTTCTCCACCAGTTCCATGACGTGGGAGCTGAAGAAGACCGTCATCCCGTTATCCACCAGGTGGTAGAGAATGTTGCGGATCGACCGGGAGCTGACCACGTCCACGCCGTTGAAGGGCTCGTCGAGGAACACCACTCCGGGGCGATGGATGATCGCCGCTGCCAAGGCGACCTTCTTCTTCATCCCCTGGGAGTAGTCGATGATCAGCCGGTCAGCCGCCTCGGCCAGCTCCAGGATGTTCAAGAGCTGGCCCGTTCGCTGTCTCACCGTCTCCTCCCCGAGGCCGTACATCCGGCCCGTGAACAGGAGGTACTCCTCGCCCGTGAGCCGCTCGTAGAGGTGAAGTTCTTCCGGCAAAACGCCGATGCGGCGCTTCACTTCCATGGGATGGCGTCGAACGTTCATTCCCTGCACGAAGGCATCGCCCGCTGTCGGTCGCAGAAGACCGATGATCATCTTGATCATCGTGGACTTACCGGCCCCATTGGGTCCAAGAAGTCCGAATATCTCGCCGGGACGGACCAGGAGATCCACGTGGTCCACGGCGATCACATCCCCGAAGGTGCGGGTCAGCCCCTCGAGACGGATGCACTCGCCGCCATGGGCGGCCCCAACGTCGGGAGCCAGGACATCTGACTGCTGCTGATTCATTCCCCGTCCTTTCCAGAGGACAGTTCGTTGTACCAGTCCTCCATCTCTTCGATCTTCTTCCGGGTCTCGTTTGGACGGTCCAGGCGCCGCATTCCCCGCCGGGCCGCCCCGAGGTAGTAAGCCCCGGCTGGCGCCTCGTCGAGGACGACCTGAAAGGCATTCCGGGCGGCCTTCTTGAGACCGAGCCGGCCCAGGACCCGGCCTAGCTTGTAACTTGCTTCGATCTTCACCGCACCGTGCCGAGCCGCATCCCGGGCACTGCGGTAGCTCTCGACGGCGGCATGGCGATCTCTCAGGTCCTGATCCCGGTGAGCGCCCAGCATCAGATGACACATGGCGACACCGGCGAAGTCGGGATATCGCTCCAGGATCTTGCCGTAGATGGGGGCGGAAATCTCGGCGGCCCTGTCATGGATTTGAAGCTGGACCGCCCGGGCGAATGCCTGAACGGGAACGGCCGAGAGCCCCAGTTCTCGAGCCATCGCCCCGGCGTCCCTCAATCCCGCTTCGTCTCCCGATTCGACTCGCAACCGGCAGAGCTGATGGAAGAGCGCCAGCTTCATGTCACCGGCACCCTCCGCCACGACCGCCAGCTGCCGGTGAGTGTCGGCCAGGAAGGGAAAGTTCCTCTTCCAGACCAGCTCCATCAGGGTCTTCCGGGCTTCCTCCGGTTCCCTCCGGGTCTGAAGCCGGCCCCGCAACAGGGTCACCAAGGGGTAGGCAGGCGAGATGTGGTTTCCGTCCAGGATGGCCGACAGTCTTGACTGCGCCCGGTCGGCGAATCCGAGATCGAGCTCCACCACGGCCAGGGATACCTGGGCCGCCCCGAAGGAGGAGGCGATATCCTTCTTCGCCGAGGCCGATGTGGTGTAACCACCGGGTCCTTCCGACAACCTGGGTCCGGGAATGGAGGCCGCCGAGAGCGCCACCCGTGCGCCAGGCAGATCGCCAGCCCCCAGGAGCGATCGTCCGAGTCTGTAGGCAGCCTGGGACGACTCGGGATTCGTGTTCAGGATGTTTCCCACCCCCGGTGGCGGCTCGAGCTGGAAGGCCCGCCGAAATGCCTGGATCCGGAGGCCATGTTCATGGGTTCCGAACCGGGATCGGCCACGACGGTACTGGATAGCGGCGGAGCCATCGAGCCAGATCCTCGTCAGCAGAGCGTCATCCTGCTCCACGACACCGGCCACCACGAGACAGAACATGAACGCCAAGCTTCCCAGAACCCGGACAATCTGCCGCAGGTTCGGAGTCGTGATAGCACAGAGTATCCCAATGGGCGGCACGAGGACGAGCAGCATCAGGATGGCCCAGCGCTCGTGGTACCAGCGAGGCTCGCGCATCCCGGCCATTATACCGCCGACCCGCCCCCGGGGGGTCAGTTGCCCGTCACGTTTCGGCGCCGGTGGATGAACACCCGGTTCCAGCCGAACATCAGGAAGTCGTGGAGGTCCCGAAGAAACTCCCAGGCCCCCACCGGACAGGTCACGTAAGGATGCCGGAAGAGGCGGGTGCATGTCCCGTAGGG
>JAJFLN010000459.1 GCA_021772705.1 Candidatus Cloacimonadota bacterium
CTACGCAGTTTTGCATCCCATCTTCAGGCCATCTTCGGCCGCTCCTCAATCGCGGAATCCTCGACGTAGCCCACTACGCCTCCGGTCCCGCTCGCTCGAACCAGCCGAATCTGACCCAAATCTGGGCGCGACTTCTGCGCATTTATTCCTGCGCGGCCCCTTACTTCCCGATGTCCAGTTCGAGGATCAGGTCCTTGAGTTGCTGCTCCTCGAAGGGCTTGCCGATGAAGCCGTGGGCGCCGACGCTCTTCGCCTTCTCGTACTGCTCCTGATGGCGCAGGTTGCTGACGACGACGATATGGGCCTCGGGCCATTCCGTGTGCAGGTGGTTGAAGAGGTCGAAACCGTTTCCATCAGGTAGAACCAGGTCCAGGGTGATCAGGTCCGGGGCGAAGGTGGCGAGATGTGCCTCGGCTTCCTCGCAGGATCCGGCGATCGCGATCATCCTGAACCCGTAGTCCAGAAGTGACTTTGCCAGGATCTTGCAGATGAACTGGGAGTCGTCGATGATCAGCGCCGAAGGGCGGCCTGTGAGTCGGGACATTATCGAGAGCACTCCTCGATACCCCGTTCGATCAGGTCCAGGGCGTAGTCAATCTGAGTCTGGGTGATGTTCAGGGGCGGCGTGAGCCGCAGGCTGTTCGGTCCGCAGCCCAGGATGAGCAGGCCCTGTTCGAAGCACCAGGTCACGACCCTGTCCCTCAGGTCCGGGGCCGGCTTCTTCGTCTTCTTGTCCCAGACCAGCTCGGCTCCGATCATGAGCCCACGGCCCCGCACGTCCCCGATGAAGGGGGACTTCTCGGCCATCTTCCTCAGCCGTCCCAGGGTGTGCTCGCCCATGTTCCGGCAATTCTCGAGAAGCTCCTTCTCGAGCAGCTCGATCGTCTTCAGCGCCGCCGCGCAGGAGACCGGGTTGCCGCCGAAGGTGGAGGCGTGCATTCCTGGCTTCCAGTCCATCACATCGGCGCTGGCGACGGTGCAGCCCAGAGGCATGCCACTTGCGATTCCCTTGGCCATGCAAATGATGTCCGGTACGACGCCGGACTCTTCAATGGCAAACATCCGGCCCGTTCGCCCGGCGCCGCTCTGCACCTCGTCGGCGATGAACATGATTCCGTGGCGCTGGGTGAGCTCTCGAAGCCCCTGCAGGAACGAGACCGGTGCGTCGACGTAACCGCCCTCACCCTGGATGGGCTCGATGATGATGCCCGCCACCTCTGTCGGGTCCAGGAGCTTGGTGAAGAGGGTCTTCTCGATGTAATCGAGGCAGTCTTGAGCACAGGACTCCGGGTCACCGAAGGGGCTGCGGTAGACGTAGGGATAGGGCACGTGGGTCACCTGAGGAACCAGAGGCGCGAAGGCCTGCCGCTGGACGGACTTGCTGGCTGTCAGGCTCAGGGCGCCCATGGTCCGGCCGTGGAACGCGCCCAGGAAGGCGATCATCTGCTTGCGACCCGTCTTGTACCGGGCCAGCTTCAAGGCGCACTCCACCGATTCGGCTCCGGAGTTGGAGAAGAACACCTTGTGGTCACCGTCTCCGGGGGCGATCTCCGAGAGCTTGCTGGCCAGCTTCGTCTGGGCGCCGTAGTAGAAGTCCGTCCCCGACATGTGAATCAGCCGGCCTGCCTGGTTCTGAATGGCCTGCACGACCTCAGGGTGGCAGTGGCCCGTGGCGCAGACGGCGATCCCGGCATTCAGGTCCAGGAATCGATTTCCGTCGGGATCGAAGACCATGGCCCCCGACCCGTGCTCGGCCACGAAGGGGTAGGAACGGGTGTAGGAGGGCGACACGAATCGATCGTCCATGTCGAGGATTTCTTGCGCCCTGGGCCCGGGAAGGGAAGTGAGCAGCTTGGGAAGCAAGGAGGCACTCTGGTTTCTATCTTGGCTATCGCTTGGCAGGGTCATCTTTCGAATCGCCTCCTCTTCATCGCGCCCCGGACGGGGGCGCCGTCTGACCGGCTCCGGACCGGGCCGGAACCGCCACTTTTGCTCCCCCTGATGGGTCTTGATCGACCCGGGCTACCGGAGGCGCGACCGGGCCAGCCTCCGGGGCCGTGACTGAACTATCCCTCGAAAGTGTCGATCTGGGCCCGCTGCAACTTGCCGCTGTAGTCGACGTAAACGGCCTTCCACTCCGTGAAGACATCGAGGCCCACGGTGCCTACTTCCCTGTGGCCGTTGCCGGTGTTCTTGTTGCCGCCGAAGGGGAACTGGACCTCGGCGCCGATGGTGGGCCCGTTGATGTAGGTGATGCCCGCATCGATGTCCTCCACGGCCTTGAAAGCCCGGTTCACGTCCCGGGTGTAGATGCTCGAGGAAAGGCCGTAGGCCGAGTCGTTCAGCGTCTCGATGGCCTCATCGAAGTCGCCGATCTCCGTGATGGAGACAACGGGGCCGAAGATCTCTTCCTGGAAGATCCGCATGTTCCGCGTCACTCCCCGGAACACGGTGGGCATAAAGAATGCGCCCTTGGCCAGCTTGCCGCTGCCCCGCTCGCCGCCCAGGATCAGCTCCGCGCCCTCTTCGACGCCGATCTTGCAGTATCCGGCGACCCGCCCCAGCTGCTTCTCGTTCACCAAGGGGCCCATCTCCGTGCTGTCGTCCAGACCGTTGCCGACCCGGAGCTTTTTGGCTCGTTCCACGAGCATGTCCGTCAATTGGCCAGCGATCTTCTTGTGCACGATCAACCGGCTCGTGGCGGTGCAGCGCTGCCCCGTCGTGCCGAAGGCACCCCAGAGGGCTCCCTCCAGCGCCAGGTCCAGGTCCGCGTCGTCCATGACGATCTGAGCGTTCTTGCCGCCCATCTCCAAGGAGAGGCGCTTCAACATCCCGCCGCACTCCCGGGCAATGAGACGGCCAGTCTCGCTGGAACCGGTGAAGCTCACCACACCCACGTCGGGATGCTTGACCAGCGGCGCTCCCGCCGTGGGGCCGTGGCCGTGGACCAGGTTCACCACTCCAGGGGGCATTCCAGCCTCCTCGAAGATCTCCATCAACTTGACTGCCGTGGCCGGGCTGTCTTCTGCTGCTTTCAAGACCAGAGTGTTGCCTGCCACCAGAGCCGGGAAGCCCTTCCAGGTGGGGATGGCCATGGGGAAGTTCCAGGGCGTGATGAGGCCCGCGACGCCGATGGGACGGCGGATCGACATGCCGAACTTGTTGGCGAACTCACAGGGGATAGTCTCCCCGAAGAGTCGTCGGCCCTCGCCGGCGAAGAGGTAGGCGCAATCGATGCCCTCCTGGACGTCGCCACCGGTCTCGGCGACGATCTTGCCCATCTCCCGGGTGGCCAGCCGGGCCAGCTCGTCCTTCCGCGCCGCCAGGATGTCTCCCACCTTGCGGATGATCTCGCCCCTGTGGGGCGGCGGCGTATGGCTCCAGCCCTGGAACGCCGAACGGGCGGCCTTCACGGCCTCGTTGATCTCTTCCTCTCCCGATTCCGGAAAGACTCCGATGACATCGGTAGGATCAGCCGGATTCCGGTTCTCGAAGGTTCCACCAGAAGCCGTGGCGCTCCACTCGCCGTTGATGAAGTTCTTGTATGTGTCGGCCATCATCGTCCTCCTCTCGCAGTCCGTCCTCGCCGGATCAGCGGGGAACGGGGTCGGAAATGTTACCACCGGACCGACTTTCAAGTCAACGCGACGGTCCGCGGAAACCGGCACCAAAAGCGCCCTTTCCGGATTGCGGCCTGGCTTCCTGAAGCCCGATCAACGCAGGGATCGAGCCGCTCTCTCCAGCTTCCACAGCGCGCTCGAGAGCATGGGGTCCGAGCCTCGCCGCCGGGCTTTGACCCGGGAGACCTGTTGCATGAGCCTCCGGAGAATGATGCGGGACTCCGGGTGAGCTTCGTCGCTCCAGAACTGGCGCGCCGGATCGAAGTAGCCCATCTCGTCCAGAAAAGAGATCCCGAAGTAGTAGCTCTCGCCCGTAGGATCGTCGGGATCCTCCGCGCTGACCACTTCGGCCAGATCTCCCAGGCGCCGGCGGGCCCGATCAAAGCGGGCTGTGTAGGAGAGGAGCCAGCGAACCTCTTCGGCGATCTCCCGGGCGCAGGCCGTCTCGTGGCCGTCGCGCTCCGCTTCGGCGATCCGCTTCTTCAAAGACCTGAGCTGCTTCCGGTGTTGCTTCTTCTCCGCCCGCCAGTCGGGTTCGAACTTCACCAGTTCTTGCCGAGGATCGAACTCCGGTGCCCGGCTGGACCCGGCGGCCGGGGAGAATGCCGGCGTCGCCAGTCCCAGGAGTTCAGTACGAGGATCATGGCGGCCGGCGCGGGCCACCGGGCGAGGCGCTTCAACCTCGGGTTCAGAGGCATTGGACCACCGCCGTCTTCAGGTAACGGGTCTCGGGCATGGCCAGATTGGCCGGGTGATCTCGGGACTGCCCCCGCCACTCCACCAGTCGCAGGGTGCGCCCCAGCGGCGCTGCGGCCCGGACCAGGACTCGGCTGAACTCCTCGGCGGGAACATGGAAGGAACAGCTCGAGGAGACCAGGTATCCACCGGGAACCAGGATGTCCATGGCCTTCCTGTTGATCTTCTCGTAGGCCACGACGGCCCTGCGCAGATCCTTCCGGGCGGGAGCGAATGCCGGTGGATCCACCAGGACCACGGCATGACGATCCCCTCGGGCCTTCGCCTCGTCCAGGTAGTCCGAGACATCGGACTGGACTGTTTCGAAGCGATCGGACATCCCGTTCAGTTCGCTGCTCTCCCGGGCCAACTCCAGGGCCGGGCCGGAGGAGTCGACGGCCTTCACCCGGGTCGCGCCGGCCTTCAGCGCCGTCAGGGCCCAGGAGCCCGTGTAGCTGAAGCAGTCGAGCACGTCGCCTCCCTGACAGAGGGGCGCGGCGGCCAGACGGTTCTCACGCTGGTCGAAGAAGAAGCCTGTCTTCTGCCCGGCCAGCAGGTCGACGCGATGATTGATCCCTTCGCACCGGATCGTGATCGGCCCATCGACCTTGCCGTGGAGCACGTCGATCCGGGGCGGCAGTCCTTCCAGGTTCCGGATGGCGCTGTCATTGCGCAGCACCACGGCGGCAGGCTTCATCCGGTCTACGAGAATGGACAGCACCTCTTCCAGGAGGGCGTCGGCGCCGGCCGTGGAAGTCTGGATCACGAGATGGTCCCCCATGCGATCCACGACGAACCCGGGCAGCATGTCGCCCTCGGAGTAGATCAGCCGGTAGGCCGTCTCGCCGGGATACCAGGCCTTTCGCTGGGAGATGGCAAGATCGATGCGCCGGGCCAGGAAATTGCGGTCCACGTATTCCTTCTGGCGCGTCAGTATCCGGCAGGCAATCAGGCTCGATCGATTGTAATAGCCCGTACCGAGGAACTGCCCGGAGGAGCTCTTCACCTGAGCCAGTCCGCCAGGGCTGTACTCGCCCTCCACGGAGTTGATCTCGTTGGAGAATACCCAGAGATGGCCCGTCCGGAGGCGGCGCTCTTCATTTCGCTTCAAGTTGAGTTGGATCATGCGTGAATGGGGTCAGGAGATGGA
>JAJFLN010000460.1 GCA_021772705.1 Candidatus Cloacimonadota bacterium
CCCTACGGGACATGCACCCGAGGTCCCGGGGCACACTCGGGGCCCGAGGCACGGAAAGCGTGCCCCGGCGGGTCATGCTAGGATTCACCTTGGTTTGACTGTCAGCGCCAGCGAACACGAGATGAGCGAAGACCCGAAGGACCCCATCCGTCCTTCGTCCGCCAGAGGGGGCGAAGGGCTCGACGCGAGCACCCGCAGGGTGCTGCTCCTCAATCCTCCCAGCCGGCACCGGGTTCAGCGACGCTATTGTGGCACCTTCCTGGCGCAGGACTTTCTATACCCCCCGCTGGAGCTGGCGCAGCTGGCGGCCATCTCCCGGCAATGGCATGGCTGGGAGACCCGGCTCCTGGACTCCATCGCACTGGATCTGCCTGCCGGTGATGTGCTGAACCGGATTCGAAAGTGGCAGCCCGACGTCATCGTGCAAGCCCAGGGTTTCTCCACCTTCCTGACGGACTGCCAGTTCCTGGATACGATGAAGCAGGTGGCTCCCGGATGCCGCGTCGGTGTCATCGGCTACTTGCCCAGCCGCCACGCAGAGGAGTTCATGCAGAAGACCCGGGCGGACTTCATCCTGGCCGACGAGCCGGAACGAGGATTCTCCGCCCTCCTCCGGGCCCTCGACGATGGCCGGCAGCTGGTGGGCATCCCGGGCCTGCACCTACGGCAGGACGGCGCCGTCTGCCTCGCCACGCCGGCGGCGGAGGACTCTGACCTGGACCAACTTCCGTTTCCCGAGCCCCTGGAGCTTCCTCTTCATCCCTACGGAGAGCCGCTGCAGCCGAAGCCACTCTGGGCCATCCTCACCTCTCGAGGCTGCCCCTATAGCTGCAACTTCTGTGTCACCACCTACGGAAAGACCGCCCGGTACCGGTCTCCCCGGAGCGTGGCTGCAGAAGTGGAGCATCTGGTGGGCCGATACGGGGTCCGGTCCATCCGGTTCCTGGACGATACCTTCACCCTCAACCGCAGCCGGGTCCTGGAGATCTGCGACCGGCTTCAAAGCCTCCGTCAGATACCGGGCTGGACCGCCCTGTCCCGTCTCGACACCCTGGACGACGAACTGCTGCAGTCCATGGCCGCCGCCGGATGCCGCCGGCTCGACCTGGGAATCGAGAGCGGTTCCCAGTCCGTTCTCGATAGCTACCGCAAGGGAATCGTCGCCGCCGATGTGCCCGATCAGGTCGGCCGCATCAGAGCCGCAGGGATCGAGACACTGGGCTTCTTCATCGTCGGCGCTCCCGGCGAAACTGGCGAGGACATACAGGCCAGTGTCGACCTGGCTATCAAAGCCAATCTGGATTACGTGGTCGTGACGCGGCTGCAGTCCTGGCCCGGGACTCCCCTTCCGTCAACTCAGGGCGTTGCTCCCGCCGGCAACCCTTTCGCCGGACCTCCTGTCGTAGCCTCCAGTGCCTGGGCCGAGCGGCTCTTCTACCGGAAGTTCTACTTCCGAACGGGCTACATTCTGCCTCGTCTTCGGCGACTGCTCTCACACCCCTGGCAATCGGTCTCGGCAGGGGTCAGGCTCCATTCCTACGCCGTGGCCAGCACGGAATCGGACCACATCTGAGCCCGGCTCCCACAGCCACCGGCTCATTACTGAATCTCGGTGGCCTCCAGCAGGGCGTTGGACCAGTCCGGCCGGCCCATGGCCATGTACTGCTCCAGGCAGTGTTCGATCTGTTCTCGCCAGTCCTGGTTCAGCTCACTCCGGGCAGACTCCAGCAAGGGAATGGACCTGACGCGGGCTCGGGCCGCGGCGGCCTCGCTGCCGGTTGCCAGGTAGGCCCAGGCCAGCTGGGCGTTGCAGATCCCCTCCAGCAGGGGCTCCTCTCCTGGAGCCTGGCCCAGCCTCTGGAGCGCCTCTTCCAGGTACACCACGGCCTCCGGGTAGCGTCGGCGTAACAACTCCACTCGACCGCCCAGCTGCAGGGCCCTGGCGACCTCGATGGGAGTGAACTCCTTGTTCCATCGGATCACATTGATCGCCTCTGACATCGTACGGGCGGCGTCGTCGAGCCGATCCTGCTCCACCTGGAGTTGCGATAGCAGCAACTGGGCCCGGGCGTAGTCCTTCACAGGCACCTTGCCTGACTCCTTCATCTTGATCAGCACATCCCGGACGATCCGTTCGGCGGCGGCAGGTTGATCGAGCTTCTGATACTCCAGAGCCTCCTGGATGGCCTTCTCCCACTTCGTCGGAGCCAGCTGCCCAAGTGCGAAGAGAATGACCATCACGACCAGACCTCGAAGCAGCCAGATGAACTCCGGCGGCCACTCATCCGGGTCTCCTGGATCCGGCGCCGACTTGATGCCCCGGGCATACTGTTCGAGGGTGGTTGCCATCGACTACAAGATACTACCTTCCCCGGGGCGGTATGTCGGGTCAGGTCGTGGTTAGAACCCGGGCAAGAACAACTACGCAGTTTCGCATCCCATCTTCAGACCATCTTCGGTCGCTCCTCAATCGCGGAATCCTCGACCTAGCCCACTACGCCTCCGGTCCCGCTCCCTCGAACCAGCCGAATCTGACCCAAATCTGGGCGCGACTTCTTCGCAATTGTTCCTGCCCGGCCCCTTACCGGTCCGCCAGGCCCCAGTCCTGAAGGCGCTTCGACAGCAATCGGTCGGCCCGGGTGGCGATATAGGCCGCCATCGCCGTGGGAGACCGATTCGCCTCGTGCCAGTACTGGAACTGCTGCCGGGCCTCGGCGAGCCTCTCGACTGACTGGCCCTCCAGGAGAGGCCGCAAGTCCCCGACCTGCTGGAAGTAACCGCCATCGGGGGAGTCCCGGAATCCGGTGATCTTCTCGGCCACCACCAAGTGCTGCTCATCGCGCCCCCACACCCGGTCCAGGAATCGGGACAGCTCGCCGGCCGTGGCCAGGTTCAAACCGATTCGGTCCTGCTGGAAGTCCAGCCAGAGCGGATCGGGAAGGGGATCGGCGATGTTGTTCCGGCTCATGACTCGCTGGAACACCTCGTCCTTCCACTCCTCGTATTCCGCCTTGGCCAGCCGAAGCTCGACCGCCAGCTCTTCCGAGGTCTCGTCCTTGCGCTGGTAGCGCAGGAATGCGAGGCGGGCGGTCCGGACCTTCTTGTACAAGGCCGGCCCCTGCTGACTGTGAGTGGCGTACTTGGTCCACTCGTAGAAGTGCCTCGCTGCCACATTCTTGAAGTCCGGATGCTGGCTGACCAGGGCGTTCATGGCCTGGGCCAGATTCCGGGGCCTGTGGCGTGCCAGCACATCGATCACCTTCCGGAACCCCTCGACACGGTTGCGTCCCGAGAAGACACGGTCCGTCATCAGCTGATACAGGAGATAGGCCACCACACCCTCGGAAGACATCATCTGAAGCCCGTTGCGGGTCTCCCCTTCCGTCTCTCCAACCGTGTCCCACAGATACTTGTGCCGACGGAGGGTATCCTGCCGGCCCCGGAACATGGCCCGGACTGCCGGATCCGTCGATTGCTCGCCGAATCCAGTCTCGCCACGATCCACGAGCAGCTCCCCCACCATCGCCTCCAGACCCTCGGCCCATCCCTCATTGAGAGCCATGACCGGGTCTGTCACGGTCATCACATCCCGGCCACCGCGGGAATAGGACAGGGCTACCAGGTCGAGGTGGGGCCGGTAGAGCTCCGACAGGATCTGATGACCCACCTCGTGAACCAGGGTCAGGGCCAGATACTTCTCCTTCACCAGGTCCGCCACGGACAGATCCAGATCGCCGCCTCGGATTGCGCTGATGATGATGAATCCCGCCGGATCGATCTCCTCCCCCGACTGTCGCCGCAGGCGGATGGTCCGGGAGGCGTGGGCTGGACCCACATCGCCGAACAGGGAGCCGACATAGAGGAAGATGCCCTCCGGGTATCCCTGACCAGCGCCGGATTCCCGGCCCACGGATCGCGACAGGGCATAGAGCCGGCGAATCGCACCGAAAGCCGCACTGGCCTCGAGTTGCCGTCGAACCTGGGCCGTCTGGTCATCGTCCTGAACCAGCTCGTCGAAGACGATCAACTCCCGGTCCCCAGCCCGGACTCGCTCCACGTCATCGGAGCCGGTCATGGCGGGCACGATGTAGACCACTTCTGCCGGCTCGATGTCCGACAGGGAGCCACCACCGGCCAGGATCTGAGCCGGGATGGCCAGGGCCACCAGCAACAGTCCCGCGAGAAATCTGGGAAGTCGGGAGTTCATGAGAGTTTCGGGAGAAGCCAAGTTCCCCCAAACTCCCTACCACCGGAAGCATAGACTTGTTGCAAGCCGATACGATTCCGATCCCAGGCCTACCTGATGCGAGTCGCTCGCGACGCCAAGGACCGCATCCTGATTCTCGATGGCGGCAGCGGCTCGATCCACTCCATGGACAGCCGAGGCCGTACTCTGGCTCCCCCCAAGCCGAGACTGTCAAGCAGACGCAGCCAGTAGTGGGTTTCGCCTGTTTCCTTCCCGAAGCAGTTCGTTCTCCATTGCCTGTTCCCGGTCCCCTGTTAGGGGCAATGCCGGTGAGATAAAACGGATTTTGTTGTAGTGGGGCTCTGCCCCACACCCCGTTGGGGGAGCCAGCTCCCCCAAACCCCCAATTGGACTGGTACAACTGAGAGTGCTGATGAACACTTGAATGACACGCGAAAGCTTCACCTGTTCATCCGGGTCCAGGGGCCCATGGCCCCTGGCGGGAGTTCGAGGGCAGAGCCTTCGTTTTCAAACATTCCTTCCACTAATTCATGGGCATTGCTGTTAGGGGCCGCGCAAGAATAAATGCACAGAAGTCGCGCCCAGATTTGGGTCGGATTCGGCTGGTTCGAGCGAGCGGGACCGGAGGCGTAGTGGGCTACGTCGAGGATTCCGCGATTGAGGAGCGGCCGAAGATGGCCTGAAGATGGGATGCGAAATTGCGTAGTTATTCTTGCGCGGACCCTTAGTCTTTCTCCGACGCGCTCTCCGACACGCTCCTACAGTCCCGCGCCGGGATGCTGCCGGACGGGGGGAGAAGTTCGTGTCCCCTTCGAGCACCAGTGATAGACTGTCCATCCCATGAATACCTCCAGCAAATGGACAGCTTTGATACTCGCCGCCGGCAAGGGCACCCGGATGAAATCGGAGACACCCAAGGTCCTTCATCCCCTGCTGGGACGGCCCATGCTCGCCTGGATACTCGAAGCCGCCTCGGAAGCCGGCGTCGCCGATGTGGTGGCCGTCGTCGGCTTCGGCAGGGGGCGCATCCTGGAAGAGGTCGGACCCCACTACGAGAACGTCCGATGGGCGATTCAGAAGAAACAGAACGGCACGGGTCACGCTGTCCAGTGCGCCCGGAAGGAGCTGAGCGACCAGGAGGGGAAGATCTTGATCTTGGCCGGCGACACTCCCCTGGTGCGGGGCGAGACCCTGCGCGAGTTTCTGGCCGCCCATGAGGCCAGCGATGCCGCGGCCACGGTCCTCTCCTTTCAGGCCCAGAACCCCAGAGGATACGGCCGGCTGGTGCGCAACACCGACGGTTACCTGGAGCGGATCGTGGAACATCGGGATGCGGACCCCAACGAGCTCGCCATCGACGAGGTCAACAGCGGCATCTACGCCGTGGGAGCCCGGGACCTCTTCGCCGTCATCGACACCATCAGCAGCAATAATGCCCAGGGTGAGATCTATCTGACTGATTTCGTCGCCGGTCTCAGGCGCCGCGGCCACCGGGTCGGGGTTCACAGGGCAGAGGATGCCACCGAGTTCCGGGGTATCAACAGCCGTGTCGAGCTGGCCGAGTTGACCCGGGTTCTTCGACAGCGCAAGAACCTGGAGCTGATGCAAGAAGGCGTCACCCTCGACGATCCGGACACCACCCATGTGGACATCATGGTCGATGTGGGCCGGGACACGTTACTGGCGGCAGGCGTCCATCTTCAGGGCAACACCCGGATTGGGACGGGCTGCCGGATAGGAGTGGGCTCGGTGCTCCGAGACACCCGGATCGCCGACGGCGTCCAGATCCAGCCTTACTCCGTCACGGACGGAGCCCTGGTCGGTCCCGCGGCCCAGGTGGGTCCCTTCGCCCATCTGAGACCCGGCGCCGAACTGAGCGAAGGCGTCAAGGTGGGCAACTTCGTGGAGGTCAAGAATGCTCGCATCGGAGTGGGCAGCAAGGCCTCACACTTGTCCTACATCGGCGACAGTGACATCGGTCGTGACGCCAACGTCGGGGCCGGGGTCATCACGTGTAACTACGACGGCAAGGCGAAACACCACACAGCCATCGGAGACGGCGCCTTCATCGGCAGCAACAGCGTCCTTGTGGCGCCCATTGCCGTCGGAAACGGAGCATACGTGGCCGCCGGCAGCGCCGTGAGCCGGAATGTGCCCTCCGGCGCCCTGGCCATCGCCCGGGCCAGGCAGGAGAACAAGCCCGACTACGTGGAGAAGATGGGCCGCCGATCCCCAAAGGAACCTGCCGGAGATCCCGACGAGTCCGCCTGAACTTCCCGCCGAGAGCCGGCGGAAGTCCCTCCATCTACATGCCCACTCTGTTTGGAACAGACGGAATCCGCGGTGAGGCCAACCGGTCCCCCATGACCCCTGAGGAGGTTCTTCTGCTGGGCCGCGCCGTGGGGCGCTGGTTCCTTGCCTCCTTCGGACAGGGAGCGCTGGTCCTGGGCAGGGACACCCGCCAGTCAGGTTCCATGCTGGAGTCAGCCCTGGCTGCCGGGCTCACGTCGGCGGGCATGAATGTGATCCTGGCCGGCGTACTTCCCACCCCTGCAATCGCCTGGAGAGTCGCCAGCAGCGACGCCTTGGGCGGCGCCGTGATATCCGCTAGCCACAATCCCTTTGCCGACAACGGGGTGAAGCTGTTCCTGCAGGATGGCAGCAAGCTGACTCCGAACCAGGAAGACCAGATAGAGGCACTGCTGGAGCAGCCCGATCCGGCCACCAGGATTCCAACCGGGGCCTCCGTAGGGACCGTCAGCGAGGACCGGGGCACCAGGGAGAGATACATCGAACACGCCGGGACTTTCGTTCCCGGAGACCGTCCCTTCCGGGACCTGAAGCTGGTCTGCGACTGTGCCAACGGGGCCGCGAGCCGAACCACACCCCAGGTGCTCTGGCAGCTCGGAGCCACGGTCCAGGCCATCAACGTCAGGCCCAGCGGCGTCAACATCAATGCCGGCTGTGGCAGCACCTATCTGGATGCGGTCCAGCGTGCTCTCCGGGACAGATCGGGCTGGCTCGGACTGAGCCACGACGGCGACGCCGACAGGGTCCTGCTCTGCGACGAGGAGGGCCTGCTCGTGGATGGCGATCAGATGTTGGGATTGCTGGCTCGAGACCTGAAGGAGCGAGGCCAGCTCCGAGGAAACCGGGTAGTGGCGACCATCCTGAGCAACCTGGGCCTGGATGAAGCCATGGCCACCCTGGGCGTCGAGGTGATCCGGACTGCCGTCGGCGACCGCAGTGTCAGGCGAGGCATGGACGAGTCCGGGGCTGTGGCCGGAGGAGAACCCTCGGGACATCTGATCCTGAACCGCCATGGCCCGACGGGAGACGGTCTCCTGACGGCCTTGGCTGTCCTGGACACTGTGGTTCGCAGCGGCCAGACACTTCGAGAGCTGGCATCCCTGGTCCGGCTCTATCCCCAGTACGCCGGGACAGTCCCGGTGAACTCCAAGCCCGACCTCGCCACTCTCTCGGAGGTCCAGTCCGCCATCGAAGCCGCCCGAGAGTCACTGGGCGACCGAGGCCGTGTCGTGGTCCGCTACTCCGGCACGGAGCGCCTGGCTCGGGTCATGATCGAGGGGCCCGAAGCCGACGAGATCCGGCAGCTGGCTCAGACCATCGAATCAGCCATCGGGCGTGCCCTGTCCTGACAGGGGCCATTCACCGCCCTCATCCCGACTCCGTTGCAAATCCTTTGCCATCAGGATAAGCTCTGATGGAGCGAAATACTGGATCAGAGGCGGGAACTGCCCGGGAAATGGGGGCCTGCTCGCCTGAGGCCAGTCGAGACCGGCGATGGCCCCCTCGAACCGGGGGATGGAGGCCGGCGGTACTCGGGTGGTTTGTCCCTTTTCCGTGAACTTGAATCTCTCAACACCAGATAGCCCCGATTTCGGGGAGTCAACCTGCCTGAACTTCAGGCTGAGTCAGTGTGTCCACCGGCCACTGAGAGGTACGTTCTCCCGATGATCCGAGCTGTCGCGGTGATCCAGAACTCCCTGGGACTTCATGCCCGTACAGCCGTCACAATCGCCAATGCCGTCAGTGACTTTGACTCCGAGGTCTACCTCAGCAAGGGGAATCAGACGGCCTCCGCCAAGAGCATCCTCAGCCTCATGATGCTGGAAGCCGGCCCAGGGACCGAACTGCTCCTCCAGGCTGAAGGGGCGGATGAACGGGAGGCGATGACGGTGATGCTCACCCTCTTCGCCAACAACTTCGGAGAGGACTGAGCCTTTGCTGGACGGCCTCATCGCCAGTGACGGAATCGCCATCGGTCAGGCTCTCATCCTGAACGAGGTGCTCCGGGTTCCGGACTACTCGATCCGGACAGCCGATGTGAAGCTCGAACTGCTCAAGTTCGACGCCGCCTTGGCCATCGCTCGAGATCAGCTCGTGGACCTGAAGGACCGGAACAAGAACCACGAGAAGACCTGCAAGATCCTCGAGAGTCAGCTCTTGATGCTGGTCGACCCCCTGTTTGTCAGCGAAGTCATTCAGAAGTTGCGGTCCGAGAAGCGCAACGTCGAGCGCGTCGTGAGCGACGTCATCGCCGAATTCTCCCGGTCATTCAGATCCATGGACAACGACTACCTGAAGGAGCGGGCCGTCGATGTCCAAGACGTGGGGCAGCGAATCCTCCGGAACCTCCTGGGGCAGGAGATTCAAAGCCTGGAGAGCATTCCCAACGACACCGTCCTGGTCTGCCACGTCCTCACGCCCAGTGATATGGCTCGCCTCGATACGTCCAAGCTGGCCGGAATCTGCTGTGAAGAGGGAGGCATCAATGGCCACGCCGCCATCCTGGCCCGGGCCCTGATGATCCCCGCCCTGATGGGCGTCGAGGGCATTACGGAGCAGGTCAAGAATGGCGACCGACTCATCCTGGACTGCATCAACGGCAAGCTCCGTCTCGACCCCTCCGAGGAGGACATCGAGGAGTTCCAGGAGTTGCAGCAGCAGCTCCTGTTCAGCATCGAGGAGCGTCAGGAATCGGTGTCCGGCGATGCCGTCAGCGTCGATGGAGTCGAACTGACCCTCAGAGCCAACATCAGCGTTCCCGCCGAGATCGCCGGCATGAAGACCTTCGGCGCCGAAGGGGTCGGTCTCTACCGCACCGAATACCTCTTCCTGAAGAGCAACTCTCTCCCTCCACCGGAGGAACAGCTCGCCGCCTACAAGAAGGTCGCCAGTGGCTGCGCTCCCTTTCCCGCCACCATTCGGACTCTCGACATAGGCGGCGACAAGGACCTGCCTTATCTGGGAATCCCCTCTGAAGCCAATCCGGCGATGGGGGACCGGTCGATCCGGTACTGCCTCCAGAACCAGGATGTCTTCAGAACTCAGCTCCGGGCAATCCTGCAGGCTTCGACGGAAGGCAGTCTGCGGATTCTCTACCCCATGATCACCGTCCCCGAGGAGCTGACCCAGGCCAATCAGATCCTCGACGAGGTCAAGCAGGAGCTGAGCCGCGACGGTGTCCCCTTCGACGCAGACATTCCGATCGGAGCCATGATCGAGGTGCCTTCCGCGGCCCTGACCGTCGACCTCCTGGCGCCCCAGGTCGATTTCCTCAGCATCGGAACCAACGACCTGATGCAGTTCACCCTCGCCGTGGACCGCTCCAACCAGCGCCTCAGCTCCAGGTTCGACTTCGCCAACGTCGCTCTGGCGCGGCTGATCCGGAACGTGGTCGACCAGGGTGCGCAGGCCGGTATCGACGTCAGCTGCTGCGGCGAGATGGCCGGCACACCCATCGGCTTCCTGATGCTGCTCGGTCTGGGAATCCGGGACTTCTCCATGAATCTCTTCAGCGTCCCGAGGATCAAGCAGATGATCAACCGGATCGAAGTAGCCGAGGTCGAGCGGGTTGTCAACGACGCCCTGTCCCGGTCCACGAGCGAACAGATCCGGAACAAGCTCGACCAATATTTGCAGCACGCCCTCTCCCCGGAGTGATACTCCCCCGCTGGAGCAGTGACCTGAGGTACAATGCCTGGCTACCCCAGGAACCCCATGTCTCATCCCGTGGATCGGAAATACGACGAGTATCTCGCCAGTGAGCGATCGCCTCACCCTTTCGTGGAGGGCGGCCCCTTCAGGGTCTGTCTCGTTTATCCCAACTCCTACCGGGTAGCCATGTCCAATCTCGGGTTTCAGACGGTCTATCGGGCGCTGAACCGGATACCCGGCGTCACCTGCGAGAGGGCGTTCCTCCCCGAGGCAGCCCACATCAGGGACATGGAGCGGTACGGAACTCCCATCTTCAGCCTCGAGACTCGACGCCCCCTCAACCAGTTCCAGGTCATCGCCTTCAGCGTGACCTACGAGATGGACTACCTGAATGTCTTCCAGATCCTCCGGATGGCCGGTATCGCCGCGGCCTCGGAGGAGCGAGACCCCAGGGATCCGCTGCTGCTGGCCGGGGGCGCCGCCATCACCGCAAACCCCCTTCCTGTTTCGGAGATCTTCGACCTCTTCTTCCTTGGAGAAGCGGAGGCCGGCGGACCAGAGCTATTCCGGCGACTGCAAGAGGCTCAGGGCGAAGATCTGGAGGCCTTGACCCGGGATCTGCCCCAGGTGTACGTCCCGTCGGAGGATCTGGCGCCTCCGGAGGAGTATCCGGCCCTGCCGGACCTGGAGACCGATTTCGCTGCCAGCTCCATCATCACCCCTCTGACTGTCTTCTCCAGCACGGCGCTGGTGGAGCTGACCCGTGGCTGCCCCCGGCGCTGTTCATTCTGCATCGCCAAGGACCTCTACGGCGCCACCAGGAACCTCTCCCTGGAGACCACACTCGGCTACGTTGAGTCCATGCGGCCCTACACGGACCGGTTCGGCCTCTTCGGCGCCGGGATTTCAGACTATGACGGGATCGAGAAGGTCGTCTGCGCCCTGGGTGAGATGGGCGTGGAGGTCACCATCTCCAGCCTGAGATTCGACCGTTTGACACCGGAACTGCTCCGGGTCCTCAGACGGGGAAGGCAACGGTCGATCACCGTGGCGCCGGAGTCCTTCTCACAGCCCGTACAGCGCTTTCTCAAGAAGGGATTCGCCCTCAGGCGGGTGGAGGAGGGGCTGCGGCTGATCCTCGACGCCGGCTTCGAACGGGTGAAGTACTACTTGATGTTCGGTGTTCCCGGCGAGGAGCCATCGGACTTCGAGCCTCTGACGGAACATCTCCACAAGGCCATCCCTGACCTGGAGCGGGCCGGCGCAACACTGGAGCTATCCTTCTCCATTCTGGAGCCAAAGCCGAAGACCGCCTTGGCTCGGCTGCCCATGGCGGACAGGTCCACGGTTCGCCGCACCGAGACTTTCCTCAGGAAGAACCTGCCCCGATCCAGCCGCATCGAAGTCCAGTGGCCGAGCTACGGTCAGACCTGTCTTTCGGACTGGCTCAGCCGGGGGGACCGTCAGGCTGGGCGCCAGCTGCTCCGGTTCCACCAGGAAACTCCCAGAAAGCCCTTCCGCCTGCCCTACCGGGAGTACAGCGCAGAGATGGGGCGCATCCTGGATGACGCCGATTCTCGCCCCTCCATCGATCGGGGTACGGCGGTGCTGAGCCCGGCGGAGCCTCCTCCCCAGCTGGTGAAAGTTAACGGGGGATCCGGGGTCACACCACAGGACCCCAAATACAGAAGCAACCGTGGGGCGTGGCCGCCGACGGCGATTTCGGGTCCTGTGGTGTGTCCCCGGATCCCAGTGACAAGTCCCCCCTTCTCGGTGAGAATTCCCCTACCGTCCCGGCAGCGGACGTGGTAGAAAAGGCAAGAACCTCAACGAGAACGGAACCACTTACCCAAGTGACCATCGGGACGGGAACCGCCATGCTCGATCAGAAACTACTCGACGTCCTCGCTTGCCCCAAGTGCAAGGGCGAGCTCGACTATCGCCCCGATGACAACGAGCTGCGCTGCAACGCCTGCAAGCTCGTCTACGCCGTGAAGGACGACATCCCGGTGATGCTCATCGAAGAGGCTCGCCCTCTGTCCTGAGGCAGCCTTGCCTTAGGACCAATGCCAGTGAGATAAGACGGATTTTGTTGTAGTGGGGCTCAGCCCCACACCCAGTTGGGGGAGCCTGCTCCCCCAAACTCCCAGTTGGACTGGTGCAACTGAGAGTGCTGATGAACACTTGAATGACATACGAGAGCTTGACCTGTTCATCCGGGTCCAGGGGCCGTTGGCCCCTGGCGAGGGTTCGAGGGCAGAGCCCTTGTTTTCAAACATTCCTTCCACTCTTGCATGATGACAAAGATGCCATCCGGCCCCCCATACTTCGTCGCGACTTTCCGTTGCAGCTCGTCGCGCACTCCAGCCTCGCTCCACCGATAGCTGCTGAAGAAGAACTGTAGAGCCCGAGGCGGTACTCCCTCGGCGTCCGCGATTGGCTCCAAGGACTTCCCCAACGGGCCCAACTGCCCACGAGCGAACCGCTGCAGGTGCTCGCCATTCTCGACGCGCCCCATGAACGGCCTGTAGCTTTCCAGATAGGACTCCAAGTCCGGGTGCATGTCCCGTAGGGGGGCCCCAGGCCGATTACGGATACGGTGGGGCCACAAAGGATGGGGGGAAG
>JAJFLN010000047.1 GCA_021772705.1 Candidatus Cloacimonadota bacterium
TGGAGATCCTGGAGCGAGTCTACGAACCGGAGGCCTACTTCGATCGGGTCCTGGGCATGCTAGAACGGCTGGATCGCACGGGGCATCCGAACCTGCACAAGCAGCTCGCGGATCCCGTAAAGACCGTGCTGGTGACCCTGGTGGCTGTCTTCGTCCAGGGACTGAAGGCCAACTACCGGGCAGTCTGGTGGAAGTTCCTGTGGCGCCTCGTGACCCGGCATCGGTCACGGTACCTGTCGGGCCTCATGAACTCCATCGTGGGGCATCACTTCATCCGGTTCACCCGGGACATCCTGGACAAGGAGCGAAACGGAACGGGTCCCCTGATGTCGGTGCATCACTTCGACGGGCAGGCCTCGGTGGTCACCACTTCGCCCTGACGAACGTCCCTTCGACATCGCCAGCCGGGACTATAGTCGTTGAATACGAACTGGACGCCATCGTCCTACTATGGATGCCCGCATCCAGGACGACTGAATGGCCGAGTTTTCCCGATCCGTTCGTCCTGAGCCTGTCGAAGGATGAATGGAGCGGGCGGCCATATCGTCTGAGTTCCTCCACCGGCCTCTAGACAGGTCGGTGGAGCGCGTTGGCCAAAAGGCCGCTATCTTTACACGGAGTCCACCGAGATCTCAGAGCGTACAAAGGTTTTGGGATAAAGCGGTGAGCTGCTGAGCCGTAGAGGATCTCAAGGGCCCCGCGCTCCTCGTTCATTCGACGTCTCTGGTGCGAACCCTTCTCAAGAAACCTCTGTGCCCTCTGAGATCTCAGTGTAACTTCCCTCCAACGTTACTCACCGTCGGTTTGCTCGATGCGGGTGGATTCGCCTTCCCCTGGCCGTGGGACGCCGAAGGGATCGTTGTAGAGGGTCACGTTCTGGCCGCTGGTGTACTCCGTTGAGAGGAACTCGAAAGTCTCGGTGACGATGATGCCGAATCCCTTCTTCGCGTCGGTCCGGGTCACCCAGCCCTTCTCCACGGCTTCGTCGAGAGTGGGTGAAACGATGGTGTGGAGAGTCCACTGCGACTTCTGGGCCACGCTGCCTGGAATCCGGAGAGTCCAGGGCCCCTTGACGTACTCCGTCGAGAGTTCGATAAGTCCGTGATAGGGGATCATCACGGCTTCCTTGGTGGCGTCCTCCTTGGCGACCCAGCCCTTCGCCAGGGCTTCCTGCAGGGTCTGGTCCAGGGGGTTGTAGATCATGGTGGTCATGAACGCCGATTGTGGCTTCGGGCTTCCGTCATCGGCGAAGGGGGCCGGCGGCTGAACGGCTCCCGCCCCGTTGCCTTGCGCGGTATTCCCGTTCGCGGCATTGTTGGCTGCTGGACCGTTGACGGGGCGATCCGTCGTTGCCGGTGCCTGGGGATTGCCTGTCCCATCACCGGCCTGGGCTGGATTGGCCGTGGCCCCGGAGCTGCTCCCACCAGCGCTCGCACCCGTGGCGCCTCCGAACATGTCCCCCAGGCCACATCCGTTCAGACCCAGGGCGGAAACCATCAGCAGGCCGGTGATCACTGCTCTTCTCGTGTGCTGTCTCATCATTGAACTCCTTCCTCCAGTGCTTGTGGCGACGGCTACTCCAGCTATTGGCGCCCGGCGATGTCCCCGTTTCGGGAGGCGCCGAACTCCGTCACGACTCATGTGACGAGAAGAGACTGCCACCGGATAGCACCTTCGTGTTGTGACTTCAGTCTATAATCTAAGGAACCATGCAAGAATAACTACGCAGTTTCGCATCCCATCTTCAGGCCATCTTCGGCCGCTCCTCAATCGCGGAATCCTTGACGTAGTCCACTACGCCTCCGGTCCCGCTCCCTCGAACCAGCCGAATCTGACCCAAATCTGGGCGCGACTTCTGCGCATTTACTCTTGCGCGGCCCCTAACCGGTCTCGTCAACTCCAGGCAGCGATGGGTTGCACTCCAGCCATGCCCCGACACGCCTCACCCATTCAAAAACCACCCGCCGTGCCCCAGGCTGCGCCTCTGGAGCAGGATGGGCAGGTCCTTCTCGTCTCTGGCGCTTCCAAGCAGCCGCCTCTCTGGAAGGTCGCCTCCGCCCTGGCTGCCGTCTACTTCGCCTGGGGTGCCACTTACCTGGCGATCCGGGTGGCGGTACACACCTTTCCACCCACCATTCTGGCCGGCACCAGGTTCACGGTAGCCGGAACGATCCTGCTGATGTTCTGTCTCGTTCGGGGCAAGCCGATGCCGGCCAACCGGACCCAGTGGCGCAACGTCATCGTTGTCGGTCTCATGCTGTTCCTCGGCGCCAACGGAGCGGTTTGCTGGGCCGAACAGTACATCTCCTCCGGATTGACGGCCCTGATCATCAGCACCATTCCGATCTGGATTCTGTCGATGGAGGCTCTCATGCCGCGAGGAGAGCGGCTGTCCCGGCGGGACATGGCTTCATTTGCCATCGGTCTCGCCGGCGTGGCCATCCTCGTGAGCCCCCAGCTGTTAGATGGCAGCGCCACCTCCACCAGCGGCGTCCTGGCAGTGATCTTTGCCACCGCCGTCTGGGCTGCCGGTTCCACCATCGCCAGGCACGGCCAGATGGCGCCCTCCATCTGGACCACCGCCTCCATCGAGATGCTGGCCGGGGGGCTCGGCCTGCTGCTGACAGCCGCTCTCCGGAACGACTGGCAGCAGTTCTCCCTGGCTCGGGTCCCGTGGCAGGCCTGGGCCGGATGGGCCTACCTGGTGGTTTTCGGCTCCCTGGTGGCCTTCAGCGCCTACAGCTGGTTGCTCGCCAGTGTCCGGGCCTCCCTGACGGGTACTTCGGCCTACGTGAATCCAGTCGTCGCCGTCACCCTGGGAGTCCTGGTCCTGGACGAACCGGTCTCACCCACCCTGGTGACCGGCTCCCTGATCACCCTGGTGGCCGTGGTCATGATCGTGACCCGGAAAGCTCCCGCCGTAGCCCGTATCGCTACGAAGCCGCCAGGCCATCAACCGGAATCCATCGGAGAGGGCTCCGTGACAGCGGCGTGCCCTTCAAACAGCAACTGCGATTGAGAGGCATTGGAGCCGGTGGCTCCACCCCCGGT
>JAJFLN010000461.1 GCA_021772705.1 Candidatus Cloacimonadota bacterium
TGGGGTCCAGGGGCCAATGGCCCTTGGCACTTACCCTTCAGCCCCTTCAGTCCAAACAGGGGAGGGGGCTCGTCGGCCTGCCGCTCTCGCCTAGTACTGGTGGATATAGAGCGGCTTGTTCGTCTCCGTGCCGCCCTGAAAGTAGTTCAGGACGATGATCTCCGTCATCTCACCGGTACGAATATTGATGATGAACCGGTCTGAGAAACTCCGGGAGAGGAACAGGCCTCGGCCACTGGAGTCCAGGACACCCTCGAGACTCATGGCACGGAGCAGCTTGCCCAGGACCACATCCTTGGTCAGCTTTCCGCTGTAGTCGACGACGGAGAACCCGAACTTCTGGGAGTCCTTGCCGTAGGCCACATCGACCTTCTCGTCCTCTTTCAACTCCACCGTGTCGAAGCGACCGTACCCGTAGGCGTGATAGACAGCGTTGGAGGCGATCTCCTCGAAGATCAATCGGATGTTGTTACCGTTCCGTTCATGCAGGTCGGTACCGTCAATGGTGGCCAGACTGCTCTCCCGGACTTCCTGAATATCGGCGGAAGACCGGAGCCGGACCCGAACCAAGTCCGTGCCGTTTTGCAAATAGTTCTCCAGGCCGAACACCTTCTCGCCCGTGATGAGGGCCGAGACTGTCCGGAAAAGCTCCTCGATATCGAAGGGCGAGGTCTTGACTATGATGTTTGTCAGATCCTCCTCCAGAGCCAGCTTGATGTAGGTGTCTACGTCGTAGTCGGTGATCAGGGCCCGCTTGGTATCGGGGTAGAGCTGTTTCACCTGCCTCAACATGTCGAAGCCGCCCATGCCGGGCATATGGATGTCGCTGATGATCAGGTCGAACCGACGCTTGGCCAGAACCTCCAGTCCGGCCAGGCCGTTCTCGGCCGTGGCGACCTCGTAGTCTTCCGAGAGCCAGTCCTGAAGCATGTTGCGGATGCCGCTGTCGTCATCCACGATCAGGATACTGGCTCTGCTGGCTTCGCTCGAATCAGGGTTCATTTCGAGTCTGTCGTCTCCTCAGGCAAGAAGCATCCAGAACAGGGTCTGGACCACCGAGATCAGCACGGCGGCGCGGGCGGCCGACTTGAGATCGTCCACCTCGAATCCCGTCACCAGGGCCTCACAGAGGTAGAGAGAGGGAATTCCGACGATGACGAAAGCCACCAGCCTCCGGATCATATCGGGCAGGAACGCCAGGGGAATCAGCAACACCATCCCGCCCAGGAAGGAGAGGACAGCGTAGGTCAGGGTCACCTTGAAGGCCGTTCGGGCACCTTGAAGAACCACCCCGAGCTTGAGGCGGGAAAGGGCCAGCAGCGTCGCCGCTGCCAGGAACCAGTTGAGTGGGAACCACAACAGAAATCTGGCCAGGTCAGGCATCGAAGGTCACCCCCAGTCGCGAGGAATGGATGGACGTCTCGTCAACGCCCTGACTCAAATATAGGGGCTCGTCGAGAACAATGTCAACGCGACCTCCAGGGATGGGAGCAAGTCCCGGAGGCGGGCCACCAACTTTGGGGATCACGAAGAGCACGGGGGTCACGGAGATCACAGGACCGTCTGGTGGATGCGAAGAGAGAATCGTGGGGTGCTAGGGCGAGGGGCGACGGGGACGACCCGAGGCCTGGCCAGGGTCCGCTAGCGGCACAGAACCTCGTCTGGAGCTTCGATCCGCAGGTTAACATAATGCTTCTTATCGGAAGATACGGCTACACAGGTCAAGCTTTCGTCTGTCATTCAAGTGTTCATCACCACTCTCAGTCTCACCAGTCCAATTGGGGGTTTGGGGGAGCTGGCTCCCCCAACGGGGTGTGGGGCCGAGCCCCATTACAACAAAATCCGTCTTATCTCACCGGCATTGTCGCTAAGCCCCAGCCCGTCAAGGGCCAGGCGAGAAGCTGCCCCAGAGGCCCTCGACAAGCTCTGGCCGAACGGAATTTGAAAACGAAGGCTCTGCCCTCGAACTCCCGCCAAGGGCCATTGGCCCCTGGACCCCGATGAACAGGTCAAGCTTTCGTCTGTCATTCAAGTGTTCATCAGCGCTCTCAATCGTACCAGTCCGATTGGGGGTTTGGGGGAGCTGGCTCCCCCAACTGGGTGTGGGGCCGAGCCCCATTACAACAAAATCCGTCTTATCTCACCGGCATTGTCGCTAAGCCCCAGCCCGTCAAGGGCCAGGCGAGAAGCTACCCCAGAGGCCCTCGACAAGCTCGGGCCGAACGGAACAGGAACTGACGTGCCGCTGGTACCGCCAGGCGCGGCCGGTCCGGTTCATGGAGGCGACCCGGAGAGCCGACAGCCTTCCGGGTCGCGTCGATCATTCACTGCGGTCAGTAACCGGCGCTCTGCCTCATTCTCTCTACGGCTGCCTGGAGCCGCTTGCTGCTGTAGGTAACCCCCTTGGGGATCAGGCCCTGGGCCTCGAGCCGCTTCCGGTTCTCTGCCAGCTCACGAGCGGTGAGCTTGTGGAACACGTAGTTCAACTGCTGGTCAGCAGGATTGCTGCCCCCGTGGCGTCGATTCCATCGCGCCGACGAACCACTCCCCTGCCCTCGGCTGCTGCCGGAGCCGTAGGAGCTGCCTCCGGCCCCCGAGCTTCCCGAGCCCGCCTTGGCCTTCTGGCAGTCCTTGCAGGCCGAACCGGCGCTACCGGCTCCGCGCTTCTGGCAGTCGGCACATACTCCGGAACCGGACTTGGAGGAACCGGCCCGGACAGAGCCGCTACCTGCGCCGCCTCGCTTGCAGTCGGGGCAAGCCTTGGAGCCCGAACCTGCCGAGCCACGGGCCGAGGCGCCGCGCTTGCACTCGGGACAGACAGCCGAACCAGACCCTGCGGATCCGGAGCTGGCGGAGGCGCGGGCCGAGGCGCCGCGCTTGCAGTCGGGACAGGCTGCTGCACCAGAACCGGCCGGACCACGTCGGGAGCCAGCCTTCTGGCAATCAGGACACATCTTCGCACCCGATTGGGCAGACGAGCTGCCGGCGTAATCTTGGCCGCCGCCGCCACCGGAGGGCTCGTGGGCCAGTGCCAGAGGCACGGCAATGACAAGGACAAGGCTTCCTACGGCCGCAAGCAGGGAAACACTGGAACTTCTCATGGGTCTGATCCTCCTGGGAATCACGCCGGACCTCCCGGAACCGTCGCCGATACGGGTGAAAGGCGTGGCTGTGAGATGACGACCGGGAGGGCCGTCGTGCTGGAGGTCTGGCTAGTTGTGGTGATGGTAGCTCTGGACAGGGCTGCATCGAGCGCAGGCGCCGGAGTCACGAGACCGCAGCGCAGGACGTACCTGGCTGTTGCTCGGACAGCTACTGGCTTTGCAGTGGTGATGGCAGTCGTCACAATCTGGTGCTTCCCACTCGCCGACATGAACGTGCCCATCGTGGTGATGCCACAGAGTCGGCTGGCTGGCGGGATACGCCCCACCTTCCCGGAACGGGGGTTCACGATGGGTATTCTCGTGGTGATCGTCCCGGTCATGGTCACAAGCATCGTAATGCCCCGTGGTGTCCTGTTGATAGGGATATCCGTGCATTTCCCAGAATCCGAAGCTTGCCGGGGATGCCAGGACCAGAATGGCGATGACCGATGCCAGCGCCAATGCCTCGGTTCTCGAGATTGTATTCATGTCGGTTTGACCTCCAGGTGCCGGACAGCCCGGGTGCCGGGCCGGTCGCATCGATTGAACTCTACTCGTCTCGCTTCCCGGCTTCCACCGCCAGCCCGGATCGAGAGCCCCTCAGATCACGAGAGTCGGCACCAACAGGAGCGCTCTGCCAGGGGAAGGCCGGAGCGTTCCCTGGATGTGGACAGATAGGCCCGAGATCGGGGCATGAATGTCATCCCCGGTCGGGCAGGCCCGGACTCCCGGCCCGCAGGCCGGCCTCGAGACTTGGGGCCGCAGGATCCCGGCAAAGTCACAGGCGATCCGCATCAATACTGGATCGAGCTTTTCGACCCCTCATGATGAACACTGGATTCTGCCCGACTTTGTCCGTCGCCCTGCTTGGGGCCGAAATGCACCTTGAACTTCAGATGTCCCTTGTTGCACCTTGTCCCCGATATGGCATTCGATGAAGAAGTACCTCAGATGCAGCTCGGATTTGTCCACTGGGTGATCGCCGGTGTCCTCCTCGCCATCCTGGGGATGGTGATCTTCAACCAGTATCACCTGCTCGCTAGCAAGGGCCGACGCTCCCGCTGTCTTCAGCGACAGAGGATCATCGAGGACTGCGTGGCGCTCTGGGGGCGCACTCACACGCCGTTTCCGGAGGGGACCCGCGGCTATGCATGTTTTACCCGTCGTGACGGGAACATATTCAAGACCGATGGTTTCCCGACGGGGTTTACAGGTGACGCCCTGGCTGACTGCGGGAACATTCAGCCCTGGGTCTGTCCTCAGTCTCTGACGGAGGACTTTCACGATGATCCCTCGGCAGTCCCTGACGATGACGGCCCCGACGGTTTCGGAAACTACTGCTACGTGCAGGACGACAAGGGTACCTCCCTCCCTCCCCTTCCGGAGCTTGTGGGGTCCTATCCTCCTGTTCGTTCGGCCGTCTGTGCGGTCTACGGCGGCAAGAATCATGTTGGCGCCGACGGACGGGTAGGATCCCGCCACTCCGATCGCTGGTGAGATAAGACGGATTTTGTTGTAGTGGGGCTCGGCCCCACACCCCGTTGGGCGAGCCAGCTCCCCCAAACCCCCAATTGGACTGGCGCGACTGAGGGTGCTGATGAACACTTGAATGACATACGAATGCTCGACCTGTATATCGGGGTCCGGGGGCCATGACCCCTGGCAGGAGTTCGAGGGCAGAGCCTGGGCATTGCCCCTAAGGGGCCGCGCAAGAATAAATGCACAGAAGTCGCGCCCAGATTTGGGTCGAATTCGGCTGGTTCGAGCGAGCGGGACCGGAGGCGTAGTGGGCTACGTCGAGGATTCCGCGATTGAGGAGCGGTCGAAGATGGCCTGAAGATGGGATGCGAAACTGCGTAGTTATTCTTGCCCCAGGGGGCTGCCCCGGGCTAGTTGAAGAGGAGGGCCGCGCCTTGCAGGCGAATTCCTGGAGCCTGGGGAGAGCGGGTTACCCGAGGCATGGGGAGCAACTCGATAGCCAGCCGGATTCCGGAGCGCAATGCCTGGGCGGGGAACCGCTGTCTCAACAGCTGTCCTGATGGAGCCCGTTCAGGTCCGAGCACCCTGAGGGTGTGAGCCTGCCCCACGCGGATCAGCAGGAGATAGGGCTCGCTTTCCTGGCCTCGGAGATTCAACAGCAGTGTGGCGACTGTCTGGCCCTGAGGTAGGCACCGGGGCGGGCCGATGAGCCGGACTCGCTCGCTTCGTCTCAGCAGGATGCCCGCGGGAGCTCCGTTCTCCGTGGTCAGACGGCATGCGGAGTCGGGGATGAGCCCCCCCTCCTCGATCGACGCGGCGAACCGTTCCGGGAGAAGACCCTCCACCGGGGTAGGCAGCTCGACTCCGAGAGCCTGACACTGCCAGTCCAGGGCCTGGAGTTGTGTGATAGCGTCGTAGAGCCTCCACTCCGAGGCGCCGGCCAGAGCCGGATGGGCCCAGACTAGCTGGGCAAAGTCCGAGAACCGGCGGAGAGCCGCGCCGAGGTCCAGCAGGGGAAGAGCCAGCTTTTCCGTCGCCTCCTCCGGACCCATGCCCTCTCGACGGTCACTCAAGACACCCCTGGCCAGAGACGTCAGATCCGATCTATCGACCAGGTCCATGAGTCGAACGGCTCGTGTCTTCAGCCCATCGAGGCGGCGGGGCTCCGAGGCGTGGCTGGAGCCAAAGAGTCCCGGGAGGACCACGTTGTAGGAGTAGCTCTGATAGGGGTCCACGTCCTGGAACTGGACCTCGTACCCGTGACCCTGGGCATCGCGAGACATCTGGGCCCGCCGGGTTCCCCCTCCCCCGTCACTTCGTTCCAGGACCACCATGGGACTCACGGCGGAGGGATACTGCCAGGAGACCTGGATGGCATCGGGCGGGAGGAAATGGGCGGCGACGGACGCGAAGTGGAGCTGCGCATCCCGGGCTGCGTTCTGTTGTGACCAGACATAGAGACCCACCAGTGCCACCACAGCCAGCGCCACGGATGAGACGGCGATCTTGACGATCGCGGCGGGGGGAAGCACCCCTGGAGCCTTCTCCTGGCGGCCGGTTCGAACCGCCTGGGTCTGCATGGGGGCCGGGGGCAGCCGAGTGGAGTTGGCGATCTGCTGTGTCGCCGACGACTGGCGAATGGCCATGACGTTCGTCGGCAGATCCTCGTTGGCGATCTTGCTGATTTCGGAGGAGAACTGAGAAGCCAGGGTTTCCAGTTCCTTGCGGAATGCCCGGGCCGACCTGGGCCGCTTGCGTGGGTCGCTACTCAGCGTCCGGTCCACCAGGGCGCAGAGGGGCTCCGGAATCTCGGGAGATGTCTGGTGGAGAGGTATGAACCGACCGCTGACCTTCTCTGCCAGGATCGCCAGGGCCGTGTCCTTGTCCCAGGGGATCTGGCCTGTCAGCATTTCATAGAGGATGACGCCGGCGGCATAGAGATCGGCCTGTCCACTGACAGTCTTGGCCGATGCCTGTTCCGGCGCCATGTACACCGGTGTTCCAATGATCAGGCCTTCCTTGGTGAGCTTCTCTCCACCCGTGTCTCCCAGTGCGATTCCGAAGTCCATCACCTTCAGGTTGTTGAACTTGTCCAGAAGGATATTGTCGGGCTTGATGTCCCGGTGGATGATCCGGTGTTCGTGGGCGTGCTCCAGTCCGAGGAGCAGCTGGCTCACCAGATCGACGGCACGGGTCAAGCCCAGGGGAGCCTCCCTGGCGATCACGGCGGCAAGGCTCTCCCCTTCCACGAACTCGTAGACGACGTAGGGCTGTTCGTTGACCTGACCGTAGGTAAGGAGCCGGACGATGTTCTCGTGTTTCCTCAGGTCAGCAGTCAGCTGAGCTTCCCGCTGCAGGCGCTTGACAGTGCTCTCGTCGCTGAAGAGGCTGGGGAGCAGGATCTTGACAGCGACCGTCCGGTTCAGAGACGTCTGGATGGCCTTGAAGACCATCCCCATCCCGCCCTCGCCAACGGCGCCGAGGATTCGAAACTCCTTGGCGAAGGCCGGATCCTTGACGACCTTCTGTATCTCCGGGAGCATCGGTGCCACTATACAACGGAGTCCCGCACAACGGAGTCCCGCATGATCGTGGTAGACTTGAAGCCGTGGTGTTCTCGGGGCGGCGGACTCTCGGGGCGTCCGTTGAAACGGTGACTGGAAAGGATAGGCTGATATCATGATATCAGCACCTCGCTACATACTTGCCTCCCTGCTCTTGCTGGCCCTCGCCTGCTCCGGCGAGACCGCCGAGGTGCCGGCGTCTGCCGTACAGGATGCTCTGGATCGGTTGGATGAACGGATCGGGCTCTACAAGGCCCAGTTCCCGACGGTTCCCCTCAAGGAGATTCTGAAGACATCTCCGCGGAACAAGCTCGTGGCCCTGATGGCTGTGGATCCCAGGCAGGCACTGGAGAACATCGAACACATCCACCGAAAGCTGGATCGAAAGGTCTTCGTTGCCATCAAACGAGAGATCTTCCGGACCGGAAGTGTCATCAAGCAGAGCCCCACCACGCCTTCGAATCTGCGACGCCGCCGGACGGTCCTGCTGGAGTTCGCTGAGATTGTGAAGCGTCAGGGACTGGTCCTGACCACCTACTATCCCGGCGGTCGATCCAAGTTCACGATGATCCGCGGTGAATCGGAGGCAACACTCAAGGACGTCGATGAGCGCTACAAAGTACTCGCCGAGAGCCTGGAGCGGGAAGTCGCCGAAGATCGGGTTGCAGCCGGCGCTGGCGGTGGGGGAGCCGGAGGCGGGGACTGGGGTCTGGGAGACTACCCTGAGTCCGGTACGGCGGCCGGCAGCGATGACCCCAGCGAGTTCGACGACCACTCGACTTCCCGCACGGGACGGACCATGCCCGGTCAGAGTGAGAGCTGGATTGCTGTCTTCATGACCGGTTTTCTGATCATCACCTTCGGGTCGATGCTCGTGGTTCTGTTGCCCCGATTTGTCTCCTACGGCCGGGCCTTCCTGAAGTCGCCTTTCTCCCGAGGAATGACCACTGTTGCCGCCGACGAGCCGTTCCGGAAGGGCATGGACCTTTTCCAGCGAGGCAAGTACGAAAAGGCTCAGGAGTTCTTCGAGAAAGCCGTGGCAGCCAAGGGAGACCGGGCCAACACGAGCCATTTCTATCTGGCCCTCTGCCTGGCCAAGCAAGGCCGCAAGGCCCGGGTCATTCAGGAAGTCTCTCAGATCGATACCGCCGCCCTCACGACGGAGGAGATCTACCGCCTGGGCAGGGCCTGCGAGGACTCTTCCTGCCAGGACTCAGCCACGACTCTGTACAAACATGTCACGCAACGAGACCACAGCTACAAGGACGTGAAGGCCCGGCTGACCAAGCTCGAGAAGGGTCCCGCCTAGGAGCAATACCCATGAATTAGTAGAAGAAATGTCTGAAAACGAGGGCTCTGCCCTCGAACTCCCGCCAGGGGCCATTGGCCCCTGGACCCCGATGAACAGGTCAGGCTTTCGTGTGTTATTCA
>JAJFLN010000462.1 GCA_021772705.1 Candidatus Cloacimonadota bacterium
GCCGCCGAAACTCCCGTGGTAGAGTGGCTACCGCGTCGGAGCCGGGCCCCCGTGACCCTGGAACCTCTACGCCACAGACATGACGTCTCCGGATCTGATCGCCTTCGAACCGGGCCGGAACTGCTTCGATGTCGCCCGGGCCAGCCGCGTCGCGCTGCTCCAGGAAGGCGCGGCTTACTTCCCGGTCCTCGCCGAAGCGATGGAGCGGGCCCGGAGCAGCATTCTCGTCGTCGGCTGGGCCGTGGACGGATGGGTCGACTTGCGGAAGGGAACGGATCGGGCCGACCCGGGCCGCGGGTTCGCCCGCTTCCTGGAAGACCTGACGGTGCGGGAGCCGCGGCTTCGAGTGCACGTCCTCTGCTGGGACTATCCGATCTTCATGGCCGACGACAAGGACCTGGCCCCGTCCCTGTCCTTCGGTCTCCTGACGGGCGATCGCGTCCACCTCCGCATGGACGCCGTCCATCCCCCCGGAGCGTCGCATCATCAGAAGGTGGTCGTCATCGACGACCGGATCGCCTTCGCCGGGGGCCTCGACGTCACCCGGGAACGGTGGGACACTTCGGAGCACAGGCCCGATGACGAGCGTCGCGTCGCCCCCGACGGATCCCTCTACGGTCCCTTTCATGACGTCCAGCTGGCTGTATCGGGCGAGGCGGCGGCGCGGCTCGGTGACATGGTCCGTGAGCGGTGGCGCCGGGCCACGGGAGAGAAGCTGGAGAAACCCGGCGAAGACTCTGCCGGTGAAGACCCGTGGCCTCCGTCGCTCGAACCGGACCTCAGGGAAGTCGACGTCGCCATCGCCCGCACCGAGCCAGCCTACGACGGCCGGAAGGAAGCACGGGAGATCGAAGCGCTTTACAGAGACATCATCGCCGGGGCCCGCCGGTTCCTCTATCTGGAGAACCAGTACTTCACCTCCCGCAGCGTCGGCGACGCCTTGGCGGAGCGGCTTCGGGAAGGTGAAGGGTCCCCGGAGATCCTGCTCGTGCAGCGCAGCGATTGCTCGGGCTGGCTCGAGAGCACCAGCATGGGCGTTCTCCGCGCCCGGCTCATCGGACAGCTCAAGGAGCTCGACCGCCACGGCAGGTTCCGTCTCTACCACCCGGCTACGGGACGCGGTGATGAGGGTGTGGAGGTGCATAGCAAGCTCATCATCGCCGACGACACGGTGTTCACCGTCGGCTCCGCCAACTTGTCGAATCGCTCCATGGGGCTCGACACGGAGTGCAACCTCGCCTTCGTCGCCGGCGGACGGAGGGACGTGAGGGAGACCCTGCGACGCTATCGGCACGGCCTGCTTGCGGACCACCTGCACGTCGAGCCCGCCGAGATCGCCCGGCTGGAAGACGAGACGGGCTCTATTGCGAAGGCCGTGGATCGGCTCCGGCACCACGGCCGCTCCCTGCGCCCGCTGGAGTGGCGCATCTCGGAGTGGTACGACGACGTGCGGCATCTGGCGGATATGCTCGATCCGGATCGTCCCTTCGACTTCGAGGCCCTGGCGCCGAGCCTCGACGATCTGACCGGCAACGCGACGGAGCAGGAGCCCCGATGCGGGCTTCGACGGATCGCGGCGCTGACGGCCCTGACCGCCGCGGCGCTGCTGCTGTGGAGCCTGTGGCCATAACAGAGAAGCTGCCCTCGGAGCTGACCATCGCCTCCTACAACGTCCACGGCTGCGTCGGGACCGATGGACAATACGACCCCGACCGGGTGGTCCAGGTCATCTCGGAGATGAACGCCGACGTCGTCGGCCTCCAGGAAGTGGACTCCCGCCGCCACGGCGGGGGCGCCGACGGTCAGCTCCGTTTCCTGGCGGAACGGACGGGGCTCCATCCCGTGGCGGGACCGACCATCCGGAGCGCGACGGGAGACTACGGAAACGCGGTCCTGTCCCGCAGACCGCCATCGCTGGCCGAGCGGATCTCCCTGGTCGTTCCCGGCCGTGAACCCCGGGGCCTCCTGGATGTGGAGTACGCCACCGAGGCCGGCGCCCTGCGGGTCGTGACCACCCACCTCGGGCTCTCCCGCCGGGAGCGGGGCTTCCAGATCGAGCGGCTCTTGATGCACCTGAAGAGTCACCAGTCCCGGGGGACCGTACTCCTGGGCGACTTCAACGAGTGGTGGCCCTTCGGCCGAGGGTTGAGGGAGCTCTCGAGCTGGTTCGGACGGACCGGCCACCTCCGGACGTTCCCATCCCGGCTGCCGCTGCTGGGGCTGGACCGCATCTGGGTCCTGCCACCGGAGGCCCTCGGCCGCATCGGAGTCCATCGGAGCCCCGTGGCGCGCCGTGCCTCGGACCACCTGCCGATCACGGCTCGCATCAAGCTTGGCTGAGGGGCGCCACTCCTCACTCCGCGACGAGTCCCTGCTGTCCTGCGGCTGCGACGTTCACCTCCATCGCCTCCGGTCGTCCGAAGACGGCCAAGGGCATTGGGCAGCACCAGGAATGCCCCGCCTGCCAGGATGAATTCGAACCGGATACGATAGTCACCGTTGCGAAGTACTCGCGAGCCGCCGGTGGAGTCGCACATCAGCGGCCGCAGCGCTGGCGCCTTCGGCCAGCTCGAACAGTGCAGGGGGTAGCCGGGACCTGCTCCGTCGATGGCGCCTTGAGGGAATCTCCACGAACGAGCAATTGTCACGAATCATCGTTCCCTTCCCCGAGGGAGCGCGAGGCGCTACGCTGGGATCATGGACAAATCCGACCTTGACGAACCGCAGCTCGAGCGCGAGCTGATTGCCGAGGTTCGCGGGCGCCTGGCGGCCCGCAAGCCATCGATCGGACCCGTCGGGTTCGATGAGGTCAGGGCTGCGGTCGAGGAGGCATCCTCGCCGCGACCGGGAGCACGACCGGTGCATGAGTCAGTCCAGTTTGTGACGTGTGAACTTCAACTCTCTATACGCCGCAGGAGGGAGTCCCGCCATGCCGTCGCGTATCGTGAGAGAGGGAGCGTTGCG
>JAJFLN010000463.1 GCA_021772705.1 Candidatus Cloacimonadota bacterium
GGACGACTGAATGGCCGAGTTTTCCCGATCCGTTCGTCCTGAGCCTGTCGAAGCATGTCCTGAGCGACGCCGAAGGGGATGAATGGAGCGGGCGGCCATATCGTCTGAGCCTGTCGAAGCATGTCCTGAGCTACGCCGAAGCATGTCCTGAGCCACGTCGAAGGGGGGATGAATGGAGCGGGCGGCCATATCGTCTGAGCTTGTCGAAGCATGTCCTGAGCTACGCCGAAGCATGTCCTGAGCCACGTCGAAGGGGGGATAAACGGAGCGGGCGGCCATATCGTCTGAGCTTGTCGAGGGGCCTGAAGGCGAGGACGGCCTCTCGACAGGCGCTCGGGACGAACTGGTAGAAAAACTTGGGAAAAGCCACACACTTACGGCTGCAAACTGCACCTTTCTGTACGTCTTTATTCATCTGATATAATCTCGTCGTGTTGGGCCCGCATGAGAAGAGAGTGTTGCGAGCCGTCTCGGAGACACTGCTGGCGTCAGACGAGCCGGACAGCCCCTTCAAGCAGTTCGACCCCGTGGCGGCAGTGGAGGGGTTCTTCGATGGTGCCTCGACCCTGCTTCGGACGTCGCACCGGCTGACGCTCTGGACGCTGGAGCTATCTCCCCTGTTCTGGGGATTCGGATTCCGTCGCCTCACCAGTCTGGCCGGACCGGACCGGGAGAGTTATCTCCGAAAGTGGGAGAAGACACGGCGATGGACCGTCCGGAACGTGTTCTTCACCCTGAAGGTCCTGGTACTGACCCTGGCCTATGACGAGCCGGCCATCGCCCGGGAGGTATGCCGCAGCCGATGAGTGAAGACGGGCAATCCATCTATCCCGCCGAGCAGGTCACAGCCCCGGACCAGCTGGGAAACACAAGGGAGGTTCGCTGTCAGGTCTGTGTCATCGGCACCGGAGCTGGCGGTGGTTTCGCCGCCCGGAACTTGGCCCAGCGTGGGATCGACGTGGTCTCCCTGGAGGAGGGGCTCTACTACACGGGCAAGGACTTCGCCGGCGACACTCCGGTCCAGTCCTTCAAGCGTGTCTACCGGGACAACGGACTCACATTTGCCGTGGGGACTCCGGGAATCCTGATGCCCTACGGCAAGTGTGTCGGTGGAACGACGGTCATCAACTCCGGCACGGCCCTGAGAATGTCGGAGGAGACCTTCGACTTCTGGTGCCGGGAGCATGGACTGACCGGCCTTTCCTGGAGCGAACTAGAGCAGCACTTTCAGGACGCGGAGAAGACCGTTGGCCAGCGTAGGATTCCGAAGAAGTTGCTGGGGAACAACACCCTGATGATACAGCGTGGAACGGAAGCCCTGGGTTACGAGGGGGAGGTGGTCACCCGGAACGCCAAGGGCTGCAGGCAGAGTGGCCGCTGTTTCCTGGGCTGCCCCAGCGACGCCAAGCAGGCCATGAACGTGAGCGCGATCCCTCAGGCCCTGCAGGCCGGCGGACGACTGTTCACGGGCTGCCGGGCCGAGCGCATCCTCTCACGTAACGGAAAGGTAACTGGCGTGGAGGCCTCCGTGGACACCCCGGGCAGCAGCCGCCGTCGCCGGGTGACCTTTCAGGCCGACGTGGTGGTGGTCGCCGCAGGGGCGGTCCACTCGCCGGTGCTGCTGCGAAAGAGCGGCCTGGGACATGGCCATCGCCACTTCGGCAAGAACCTCCGGATGCACCCAGCCTCGCGGGTCGTCGGTCTCTTCGACGAGGAGATCCGAGGCCAGTACGACGTCCCTCAGGGCTATCACCTGACGGGCTTCATGAAGGACCGGATCAGCATCGAGGGAATTCACGTCCCTCCAGCGGTGATGGCCCCGGGACTGCCCGGATTCGGAAAACAACATCTGGAGCTGATGCGGCGGTATCAGAACATCGGCATCATCGGTTACCGGGTGATCGACACAACTCGAGGATCCGTGGGCCGCACCTTCGGCGGCATGCCCCTGGTCTGGTACGACATCAACACCATGGACACAGCCAATATCGTGAAGAGCATGTCCTTGTCGGCGGAGATCATGTTCGCCGCCGGGGCCAGCAAGGTCCTGCTTCCCGTCTTCGGCAGGGAAGAGTTGAACAGCATCGATGAGGCCCGGGCCCTGAAGGACGTCTCCATTCCCGCGACCGATATCGAACTCTCGGCCTATCACGCCCATGGCACCCTCAGGATGAGCAAGGACTCCGAATCGGGACTGACCTCCATCGACGGCCGTTATCATGGGTTCGACAACCTCTACGTGGCCGACGCCAGCCTGTTCCCCGAGAGCTCCATCGTGAATCCCCAGATGACGATCATGGCTCTCGCATCCCACGTGGCCAGCCGGATTCAGGTCTGATTCAACACCGAAACTCCGGAACCCCCGTCCCCCGTCCCCCATCATCCATCATCGCATGATCGCCACGGTCCTCCTGGACATACAGACCAACCTGCTGGTGGGGCACCTGATGGCGCTGTCGGCATGGACCTACATCGGCGGCAAGGACCGGCCCGTCTTCAACCGGTTCTTCTGGCGAGCCATGGCCTGGTCCCTGTTCTGCTTCGTCCCCGTGGCAGGCTACTTCTACTACGCCTATCCCGACTGGAGCATGGTCTACATGACCGGCCCCGCCGCCAGGCCGGCCTGGCTGGGACCCTGCATCTTCGCCGCCTACTCGGGCGGCATGTTCTTCGGCTACCTGACAGCCCAGTACCTTCTGGGGCGAGCCCTCATCCTGCCATTCGCGGCCAGCCTCCTCTACGCCCTCTTCCTGAACGTGGCCATGTTCGCCGCCACCTGGGACCAGTACACCCATCTGGGAACCACAGCCCAGTATCTGGCAGGCCAGGCCGTCCCCATCGACTCCGACGGAGCCTTCATGCTCCGGATGAACATCGGCGGCGCCATCATGGTCCTGAGCGGCATCGCCGTCCTGGCAATGAACCTGAGAGACCGGGTACCGGAAGACGAAGTCCCGCAGCAGTGACCGGCGGTGCGGTGGGCCCGTGGCGAGCTTCTGGCGTCGGCGGACGGGCAACGGGAAAGGCGGCCGGGGAAACATGTCCCGCAGGGGGGGGCGGCCCCTAACGAAGGCCAGGGAGATCACAGAGGCTCTTGGGTAAAGGAACCTCTGTGCTCTCTGCGACCTCTGAGATCTCCGTGTAACTCCCCGTGTCACAACCCGAAAAGAGACCCCTGAACCTGGGAGGTCTCAGGGATCCCTTTCCTTACAGGAAAGCTACTCCAAAGCTACTCCGCTTTCGGCTGTGCCTTCGGCGGTGGGTTGTCCGTCTCGAAAATATCCTTGTTCTTCGGGGTGAACGCGGCCCACTTCTCGGGAACTTCGTCCTCCGGGAAGATGGCCGTGACGGGGCAAACGTCGACGCAGGCGCCGCAGTCAATGCACTCGTCAGGATGGATGTACAGCATGGTCTCGTCTTCGTAGAAGCACTCGACCGGACAGACACCTACGCAGGCATGATCCTTGACGCCGATACAAGGCTCGCAAACTATGTGGGTCATTCCGGGAACCTCCTTGGTCGTATGAGTTAGTTTCCGTCCGGAAACCCGTTAGCCCCGACCCTTCGACCAGCTCAGGAGAGGCGCCTCTGCCGCTCCAACACTGGCCCTCGACAGGCTCGGGCCGAACGGATTGGGAATTTCCGAATGGGAACGAGTTAAACAAAGTACAGGATGCGCCGGAGAATTTCAGCTACTTTGTGCCGCAGTCACGAGGTTGAGGACCACCTCGTCGCCCAATGGCGAAACCATTGATCACCTTCGGAACTCACTCCTGGCAGATTCATCGAACCTCCACGGTTGGCTCCCCGGGCCGAGACCAGAGGGGGAATATCTCCATCGACGCCTTCTGCTGCACGCTGACAGCCGTGATCAGCGTCACCACGTTACGAGTCAGCCGGTCTCCCTTGGAACGGGTCCGGTTCTCGGCGATGGTCTTGTCAGAGGCGCATGTGACCCGGATGACCACGTAGTTTCCATACTTCTTCGGGGACTGGTTGAACTTGGGAGGGATGAATCCGAAACGGGCTTCCTCGAAGGAGGCGAAGAGCATGGGCTCACCGTTGCGTATCACCTGGTTCGCGTCCCTGTCGAACTTGTAACTCACCTTCTCCAGAACCGCCCGGGGATTGCTGATGTCAATGGATCCGTTGTCTTCGGGATCGAAGACGAAGAAGGCCAGTTCATAGGCATTGGGATTGTCGATGGGATGGGTCGTGGGGTCGAAGTAGACGCTGGCCAGGTCGTTCTTGAGATACTCCACCAGCAGGTGGGCTCCCTGCAGCGATGTCAGCAGGTCCCGACTCGATGCGAAGCCCCGCGTCATGGTCGAGACCAGCCCCCAGACCAGGACCAGCACCAACCCTCCCACACCAACACCGACGACGATCTCGACCAGGGTGAAACCCCGGCGCTCCCGCCGCCGTGTCAGCCGGTCAGCGCCGGCCTGTCGACCGATGGGATCGACCCCTTGCCGATCAGATGGGAGCATCCGGTGTCAGGGTCAGTTCGTTCTTCCCCTGCGTGATGTCAGGCCGGCAGAGGAGCCGGACGATGGTGTAGCCGTGGACCCTGTCGTCGAGGGGAAACTTCCATTTGATATCCACAGTCATCCTGACCAGATCTCCCTCGGCGCCGTCTTCGAACTCGACGGTGCAGATCTCGTCGTACTTCTCATCGTCCAGCTTCCGAGAATACTCCACGGGCAGGGCGGGATCCACGATCTGGGACTTGATCGGCAGGTTCACCTTGCCTCCCCCGGAACTGTAGATCAGGGCCCGGAACACATCGAAGTTGTAGGAGGCGTAGAACTCCACGATCCGGACGGCACGGGCCTGGAAGAAGACGTGAAACTCAGAGAGACCGCCCTTCTTCGTGGTTGATTGATACATGGAGACAATGGGCAGCAGCCCGAAGGTCAGGATACCGAGACAGACCAGGACCTCGACGAGAGAAAAGCCGAGGCGCCGCCTCGTCCACCGCCGGTCCGGTCGAGACAGGGACCCACGTCCGGGGCGGTTCACCTCCGGATCACCCCCCGCATTCTGACCTGAGGGCTGATGCTCACCAGCAGGTAGTCCAGCTTCTGCTGCGGGTCTTCACTGTTGCCACTGAAGAGATGCGGATTTCGTTCCAGCTGGCCCTTCAGCTGGTCCGGCCTGCTGACTCCCCCGGCGAAGACCAGCTCTCCGTAGATCTGGGTCCCCCCGGCGATGGCGCAGGCCCCGTTCTCGCCGATGATCACCGCTGCGTCGCACCGGGGCCCATCTATCTCGACTGAACCGAGACCCATCACCGTCAGGGCGCTGCGTGCCGGGTCCTGGACCTTGACGTCCTTCATCTCGAGCCGGCCCGTGACGATCACGGCGGCCTTGCCGTTCCAGTCCCCCTCTATCTTCAGATTGCAGTCAGCCACCACCACTCCATTGATGGTGTCCCCCAACCTCTGATACAGCTGATCGAACTGGAGCTGAGAGGAGACGGCGAAGGTGACCTTCCGCCTCCAGCGGCCCAGACCGAGCTTGGGTAAGAAGGCCTTCTTCCACCGCCGATAGGCCCCTCCTGTCTTCTCGAAGAAGGCGGCCTGGAACTGGCGGTAGACCTCGAGGCGCTCGTGATGCCGCACCCCGAGCGCCTCGGCCGCCTCGACCACCTCAGTGGCGAGCTGCTTCAGTTTGCCCTTGTCCGCCGACAGGGGATTCGATGAAGCGGACTGGGCCTCGGCCTTGAATGCCTTCGCCTTCTTGTCCAGGTCGTCGGCAGCCTGACCTATCGCCTCCCGAGCCGCCTCCAGGGGCGGCCTCAGGTAGAGCTTCGAGAGGTCCTGAATGGGCCCGACGGCGAGCAGTAGCACCGGGTCCTTGAAGTAATGGGCCCAGACGCCATCGTCACCGGGCGGCTTGTCCAGGTTCTGAGGAACCCAGGGTCCGAGCTTGCCAAGAGCCTGATCGATCCGGGCCTGAATGGACGAGCCGTCGGAGCCAAGCTGCTGGGCGGCGTCCTTCAGCTCCGGCAGGCTCTTCTGCACCAGGTTCTGCAGCGACTCGTAGGAATCTCGCATTCGCTGGTTCGCCTCGTCGATGTCGGAGGCCAGGAGCCGCTCCGGGTCCGTGACGAAGAAGCTGACCTGATCGAAGGGCCTGGGCGGCCCGACGAGCTGGACCTTGAAGTCCTTGTAAAGGTCGACTCCCCGTATGACGGTCCCGATCCGATCGTTGGACACTCGAGCCATCACCCGGAGCAAGCCGGTCTGTTCGTAGGTCAGTCCATTGAGGGGCCGGCGGAAGGAGACCTCCGCCAGGACCTCCTCCACGTCGTAACCATCGAACTCGGGCTGCTCCAGGAGGCGCTGGGTGGCGTAGAGGGGCAAGTTCCCGCTGGACTGGCTGGATGACAGGATGACGAATCCGTTGTCCCCGGTTCCCTGAGTCTGGCCCCGGAAGCCGAGGAACTTGCTGTTCCCCGGCCGGTTGACCTCGAGCTGCAAGGCCAGCAGGATCTCCTGCACGGCGGACTCCGCCAGACCGAGAGCCACGTTTCCATAGGAACTCCTGGCCGCCTTGTCCAGGACATGGGAAGAGAAGAAGCTCTGCCCGATCCCCATAACAGCGACGACCAGGAGCAAGACCAGGACGATGATGATGAGGGCGCCGACTCCGTCACGGCTGCGCCTGGACCTCAAGGTCACTCGTCCTTCGGCGGGATGGAGGTGGACTCTGGCTCTGCTGGTTTCCGTTCCTGGGTCCTTTCGGCATCGGAGGAAGAGGCACTCTCCCGGGAACTTCGCTCACTGTAGGACTGGACTGCGCTGCCCGTGGCCTTGCCGGCCAAGCTGCCAGCCTGGGAGCTTCCGGTCTGCTCGGCAACCTGCCCACCGACGAGGCTGCTCAGCATGGGGCCGAGTGCCTCCATTATGGCGCAACCGGTTGTGGAAAACGACAGGCCACAAAGGAGCGTGGCAAACATCAACTTCGAAATGAATCGCTGGCCCATTCGTTCCTCCTCTGCCTTCGGGGCTCTCGGATCGAAAAGGTCCGCCGCCAGCACCGGCGGCGGACCTTGGAGAGAGTCGGGTTACTCGTCCCCTGAGGTGCCGTCTTCGGCGGCGGAGTCCGAGGGGTCTTCCTCACCAGCATCAATGGCGTCGCCCGGATCGGAGTTCTCGGGCTCGCTGCCGGTGTCGGTCCCGCCGTCTCCGCCGAGGATGGCCTCTTCGCCCTGGGTGTCACCGACGATGTTGCCGCCGGTCTGCTCCTCTTCACCGACGCCGTCCACTCCACCCAGACCCTCTTCCGAGGAGGTCGAGGTCGGAGCCTGCGGCTCGGTCTGCTGATTGGCCTCGGCGTCTTCCTTCTCGCGCCGCTGCCGGATGGCTTCCTGCTGTGCGAACTGCTGCTTCTCTCTCTGGAGCTGCAGCTTGTCCTGTTCGGTCTCCCGCTCCAGCTTGGCCTTGTCCTTGTCGGCATCGGCCTGGATCTTGGCCTTGACGATCCCCGCCATGGGATCCTCGCATCCCGAACAACCCAGCGCCACCGTAACGGCCACCGCAACGGTCAAGAACCTTCCCAAACCCTTATCAATCCTCATCTTCGCTCCTTTCTCGCGATTCCCGCGGATCCTATCATCGTGCCCTGTGACTGTCAAAAGGAGCCGACCGGCTTTCCTCTCGAATTTCCCTTACGTAGGACCATGACGAGGTCACCTTTGGGAGGGATAGATTCGTTTGAAAGTGGCCGGAGTCCAGTCCAACGGGTCTGTGGCGAATTGGTTTGATTGAATGCTGCGCCATGGGACTGGTAGCATGGGACTCGCTCTGGTGCTCGTAAAGGGAAGGCAGCTCGATGAGTCGGCCTGGGTGGACGGTCGTATTGGGAGGGGCGTCGCAGTAAGCAGTCCGCTGGTGTCGGGGAGGCTTTGCCTTTCCGGGGTTCACTTACCCTTGATTTCAGGTGTGGACGGGGTTGCAGCGCCAATCTTGGGAGGGCAGAGTCTCTTGGATGTAACAAGTGAAATACATGTGCTGGTCATCGAGGATTCACCCGCCGATGCCAGCCTGATAGTTCGTCATCTCAAGAAGCAGTTTCCCGGCTTGGCTCAACGAGTTGTTGAGGACGGGGGAGCCCTGCGCCAAGCGTTTGATGAATCGGACTGGAGCGTCGTGCTCTCCGACAACGCGCTCCCCCGGCTTCGACGCCACCAAGGCCCTGGAGATAACGCGGGACAGAGATGCCGACATTCCCTTCGTCGTGGTCTCCGGCACCCTCGGCGAGGAGCGTGCCTTCCAGCTGGTCAAGGCCGGAGCCAACGCCTACGTGCCCAAGGACAGGTTGGAGCGGCTGCCCGACGTGGTTTCAGCCGAACTGGGGCAGGCCGACGCGAGACTCCTGAAAAGGATGGATGATCAGAACCGACTTCGGACTCATCGGCTCCAGAGTCTCGGGACCATCGCCGGAGGCATCGCTCACGAGTTCAACTCGCTGGCTCTCCTCGACCGGGCGATGCCACGGAAGACGGGGGACGAGGTGCTGAAGCGAGTGCGAGAGTTGCGTCCCGGGCTACCGGTCATCATGGCCTCGGGCTACGCCGTGGAGAAGTTGACTTATCGGAACGATACGGGTCCGCTGCTCCTGGTCTCCAAGCCCTTCACCGTCTCGGATCTGCTGGCCCATGTGGAGGCCTCGATTGGAAAGGCACAGAAGATTTGACCTGACAGGAGCCATTTGATGCTGGACAAGACCCCTACCCTCCTTCTCGTGGAAGACGACCCTGGCGACGAACGGCTCACGATCCGGGCCCTCAAGAAGCATAACATCGTCAACGACATCGTGGTCACTCGAGACGGTGAGGAAGCTCTCGAGTGGCTGTTCGGAACAGGACGATACTCGGATCGAGATGCCACCCTGACTCCCGCAGCCATCCTTCTGGACCTGAATCTTCCGAAGATCAGCGGTCTCGACGTGCTGAAGCGCATTCGATCCGACGACCGAACCCGGCGGATACCCGTGATTGTCTTGACCACGTCGAGTGAGGAAGCCGACAGACTCACCAGCTACGACCGAGGAGCCAACAGCTTCGTACGCAAGCCCGTGGACTTCCTGCAGTTTTCCGAAGCCGTCCGTATCCTCGGTCTCAACTGGCTGATCTTTAACGAAGCGCCCTGATCGGAGTGAACCGGGCCGGACGAAGCAGGTAAGACGAATGACCTATGACGACTGGAGCCGGCAAGCACTGCTCGAGGAACTGAACCGCCGTGACCTCGAACAGGCGGCGGCGCAGCAGACCTTCAAGTCTCTCAACCTCCTCGAGATGCTCCACCAAGCCCAGGTTGACTTCATCTCCGTGGATTCGGAGACGAACATCTTTCACCAGATGCTGGATAACTTCCTGCGTGTCACGGGCTGCGACTACGGATTCATTGACGAGCTGTTCTTGAAGGATGACGGAACGATGTATCTTGAAGCCCGTTCCATCACTAATATCGCCTGGGATGACGAGAGCCGGGCCATCTATCAGAAGCTGGTGTCCGGCGAGATCCGGTTCGACAACCTGAAGTCGCTCTATGGCGAAGTCATGAAGTCAGGCAAGCCGGTCATAGCCAACGATGCACCGGCGGATCCGCGGCGATGCGGCATTCCGAAGGGACATCCCCCGTTGCGGGCCTTCCTGGGACTACCCCTCTACGCCGGTAGCGACTTCGTCGGGGTCCTGGGACTGGCCAACGCGCCCGATGGTTTCAGCGAGGCCTTGATCCGGCATTTGGAACCCCTCACGACGATCTGCGCGATCATCATGAACTCCTTCAAGATCGACCGGAAGAGGCGGGAACACCTGGAGGAAGTCCGGCAGATCGCCGATGAGCTGCGCGCCTCCGAGGCGAGATACCGCACGCTCTACGAAGAGGTGGAACACCGGGTCCGGGAGCGTACAGCAGAGCTGACGGCGACGAATTCGGAGCTGGAATCATTCGCTTACGCTGTGTCCCACGACCTACGCCGCCCCTTGAGGGCTTTGGACGGGTTCTCCCAGGCCCTCCTGGAGGACTGTGCCGACAAGCTCGACGGCGAGTCCCTCCAGGACTTGAGAATGGTCAGAGAGGCAGCCCAGGAGATGGGCCAGCTAATCGAAGATCTACTGAAGCTGTCCACAGTGACACGGGCCGAGCTGAACAAGACCACTCTGGACTTGACGTCCATGGCCCGCAAGATCGTAGAGCGTCTTGAATCGGAGTGCGTCGATAGCCCGACGCGCGTCGATGTAGCTGACGGACTGGAGGCCCGCGGTGACCCGGCGCTCGTTTCCATCGTCCTCGAGAACCTGCTGGAGAATGCCTTCAAGTTCTCCAGCAAGGCCTCGGAACCGAGGATTCAGTTCAAGGTAGAGCAGCAGGACAGAGCCGGCGTCTTCCTCGTCAAAGACAACGGGGTGGGATTCAACATGGACTATGCTGAAAAGCTGTTCGCTCCCTTCCAGAGACTCCACAGGCGCCACGAGTATCCCGGGACCGGGATTGGGCTGGCCACGGTGCGGAGGATACTGCTGCGCCACGGAGGGCGAGTCTGGGCCGATTCCGAACCAGGCAAAGGCGCCACGTTCTACTTTCAGCTTCCGGATAGTCCGCCTGGACACGCTCCATAAACTGGGGGCCGCTCAGCTTCGGCATCACCACACCAGTCAAGATCAAGTCAAGGGCGCCGGCAGTCATGAGCAGGGCGACGGACAAAGTCGAGCGGGTGGGGTGCATGTCCCGTAGGG
>JAJFLN010000464.1 GCA_021772705.1 Candidatus Cloacimonadota bacterium
CGAGTCATCGGCATCCGGCGGGGATGGGCCGGGCTGGTGGACCTCGTTCCCGACAAGGATGCTGACAACAGCGGCCACTTTCAGGTCCTGACAGAAGATGTGGTCAACCGGGCCGGACGGACGGGGGGCACCTTCCTTCACTCATCCCGGACCCGCCCCAGCCACTTGCCCCAGACCAACGTGCCGGAGCACCTCAGGGAGGTCTACACCGACACGGTGAATGACGTCACACCCCACGTGCTGAAGAATTTGGAGTTCCTCGGTATCGAGTGCCTGATCCCCATCGGAGGCGACGACACCCTCAGCTATGGCCAGAGACTCCACACGGAAGGTGTGAAGGTCGTGGCCATTCCCAAGACCATGGACAACGATGTACCCGGTACGGACTACTGCATCGGGTTCTCCACCTGCGTGACCCGGACCATCGAGCTGACCCACAGGCTGCGCACCTGCGCCGGATCTCATGAGCGGTTCCTGGTCCTGGAGGTCTTCGGACGCTATGCCGGCTACTCTGCCTTGCTCCCCACCATGGCCGGGGCGGCCGATCGGTGCGTCATCCCCGAGTACCCCTTCGAGATCGAGCATCTGGCCGACCTGATGAGTCACGACCGACGGAACAACCCGAGTAACTACTCCGTGGTGCTCGTGTCGGAGGGGGCCACACTGCATCACCAGGACGACATGACCTTTGAAGGGGGAGAGACGGACCAGTACGGGCACAAGAAGCTCGGGGGCATCGGCGACATCATCGCCCGTGACCTGAAGAACCTGTCGCCCAAGTTCAACCAGGGGCGGCGCGTGAACGTGGTCAACCAGCGCCTCGGATATCTGGTGAGATGCGGCGATCCCGACGCCATGGACTCCATCGTTCCCATGGCCTTCGGCAACCTCGCCCTGGACCTGGTCCTGAAGGGTTCGTCCGGGCGCCTGGTCAGCCTCCGCAACGGATGCTACGACAACGTCCCCATCGAGATCGTCACGGGGCGCAAGAAGGTGGTGGACGTGAGCAAGTACTACAACACCGAGAGGCTGCGGCCCATCTACGAGTCCTTCCTGCGCCAGCCCCTCTTCATCATGACCAGCGACGTTTGATTATCAGCCTTTCCCATGCAGGCCTCCCGGGCCCCGGCACATTCGGCCGCCGACTCGACGGCCAAGACCCAGAAAACCTGGACAGAAAAGACAACGGAGGACACCTTGGTCACTAAACGAATCGGTCTACTACCCACATTCGAGGTGGGTATGCCCCGCACCCTGAAGAGCTTCATGGAGTTCCTGGATTTGAAGCTCAAGTACGAGGGCGAGACCTACGACTTCGAGGTCGACAGGGTGAAGGTCAAGCCCGTCAACATCCGGAAGAACATCAAGAAGGACTGGGACCTCTTCATCGATCGGACGACCCACTGGCACAAGTTCATGCGAGCCTTCGTGCAGCACGCCATCTATGACGGCGTCTACGTTCTCAACCATCCGTCAACCTTCGCCGCCATCAACAAGCACGCCTCCTTCGTATTCCTTTCCCGCCTGGGCTCCAAGGTCCCCGAGACCGTCATGATCCCCCAGCACACCTACATCGAGAACGAGGAGTACACGGCAGACCAGCTCCGGATTCATCCGGACATGACTCCCGAGAAGTTCGAGAAGCAGATGCAGAGCTGGCGCCATTATCGTGACAAGTCCTTGCCGGAAATGTTCGCCAATCACAACGTCTACTTCGACTTCGACGCCATCCCGGAAGAGATTGGCGACTTTCCCTTCTACCTGAAGCCTGGCCAGGACGGCGGAGGAGGCTCGGGAGTCTCCCGTATCGAAAACTCCGCCGAGTTCCACGAGAAGTACGCCGAAGCCGAGGACCGGGTCATGCACGCCCAGAAGGCCGTGGACTTCGACGACTTCGTCCGCTGCATGGGCATCGGCCCCCAGGTCTGGCCCATGAAGTTCCTCCCCGAGGAGCCACTCCACCGCCACTACGCCGAGGAAGCGATCAAGCTCACAGCCACGGAGCGGGCCCGGATCATCGGAGAAGTGAAGATCATCAACGCCGTCTTCCGCTGGGAGTACAACTCCTACGAAGCACTGCTGAAGGACGGCAACGTCCATCCCATCGACTATGCCAATGCATGCCCCGACTCGGCCATCACCTCCCTGCACGTCCACTTTCCCTGGGTGATCAAGGCCTTGGTGAAATGGACCGTCTATTGCGTGGTGACAAACCGGCAAATGCGGTTCGACCTCAACCAGGCCGAGTTCCTGCAAATGCGCCTGGAAGAGAAGCCCGACGAAGCATTCGACCGGGCCCTGAAGCTCGCCAATGAGTACTTCGAGGAAGACCGGTTCAACGAGTTCGTCGACCAGCACCTCTCCCATCTCGACGAGGCCTTCGCCGAGTTCCACGGCAAGGGGCTCCTGGACCCCATCCTCGAAGCCGAGATCCGTATCAGCCGCTTCCCCGACTGGGAGCAGGCTGAACTCATCGATGAGTACAAGGACAAGCTGGCCCGATCCGTGGCCAACGGCATGTCTTGACGCACCGTTTTTGACGCGCGTCAAAATGGAGCTCCTCCTCCTCGGACGGGGGAGGAGTTCCTGCTTCGAGGGCGACGCGCCGGTCTACTTCAGCTCGTCGGCGTACCGCCGCAGGGCCGGCTCGTAACCATCGAGATCGCTGTGATCCACCGCCAGCTCCAGCAGCTCACGGACTGCCTCTGAGCCCCTCCCAGCCGAGTGGAGCGACAGCCCCAGAAATGCCTTGAGGGCGACGTTGTCAGGATACTGCTCCACTGCGGACTGCAGGATCGTCACCGATTCCTCGCGGCGTCCCACGTTGCGAAGGGAGCTGCCCAGTCCCAGCATGGCTCCCATCCGGTCCGCCTTGCTCAGCCCCAGACGGAGAGCCTCTTCATAACAGGGAATGGCCTCTGCCTCCTCTCCCTTTCGATCGTGAGCAGAAGCCCGGCGATAGGCCTCGTCCCCCTCGAAACTGGCCAGACCGGACTTGCCGCTCCTGGAAGGAAGACCTCCGGGATAACCTTCGGTGGATCCTCGTAGGACCGGTCGCTTCTCATCGTTGAGCACCACGAAACGGACCTGAAGCAGGTTCGTCTCCACGTCGAAGGAGAGCACCTTCACCTCGGCGGTGATCCTGTCCCCGGGATAGACAGGAGACAGGAAGTAGAACTCCATTCGACGGGCCAGATAGTCAATCCGCCCGCCATACTCCGTCAGGAGAGCAGCCGTCAGCAAGCCCGGAGCGAAGACGCCCTTGAACCCCGCCTGGACAGCGAAGCCGGGGTCCGTGTGCCAGCGCCCTCTGTCCCGGGTAAGCTCCACGGCCAGACGCAAGTCATCCTCGGAGATCACCCGATCGATCCGCAGGGTGTCTCCGGCCTTGAACGTGGCTGGCTCCTTCATACTGGGGACATGATACACGGCCCCCAGGTCTTCCGTCGCATGCTCCGTTCGTGGCCGCTACCTCTTCATCGATCACACTTGCCCTCTCGTAGGCCTCGCAGGCAGCCCGGTAGTTGCCCTGGTCCAGCGTCGGATGGTCCGGCTCGTGATGGTCCGGAGAGACCACCATCGGCACGGCGTGGCCCGGAAGCTCTTCAGCGCCGTGGAGGCCCACTGTCCCACGGGCCGGATCGGTCTCGGTCACGAAACAGGAAGGAGTTCAAGATGGTTCGGTTCACCGGTGGTTGCCTCTGCGGTCAGATCCGTTACACCCTGGCTGCCAGTCCAGAGTTTCCCCACTTCTGCACCTGTCACATGTGCCAGAAGTGGACCGGCGCTCCCGTGGTGGCCTGGGCAGATTTCCCCCTGGCATGGACCGATTGGCCGGGGTACCCTCTGCTGAAGGGCCAGACTCAACAGGGTGTCGCAATGCGGCAACAGCGATCCAGGGTGCCGCGGGGTGAAGATGAACCGACCAGCCGAGGCCAGCCGTGACCGGAGATGGAGATCGAAGGCGCTGCTCCTCATGTTCTCTCTGCTTCTCAGCTATCTGTTGGCGGAGTTGATAGCCAGCCAGTTCTACTCCCCTGTCCGTCCCATCTCGGTGATCGAAGTGGCGAGGGAGAATCCGGACTACTTATTCAATCCCGAGGCTGTTCAGCCAGACAAAGTCTCCATCGAGTTCTCAGAGGTGCTGGACCATATGGAGGGACTGGAGCCGCCAGGCGGAGAGTCAGAAGGACGAATCCTGCGAATCACGGAGAACGGTGTCGAGCCCTTCTACGAACTGATTCCTGGTGCCAGCTCGGATGGAGATCCGGAGTGCCGCGGCGTGAACCAGGGGGGCTGCATCCATGTCCTCGAGATGGGTTCCTGGCCCAGCCGTTTCGGCATCAGATCCAACGGCCCGGGCAGCATCAATCCGTCCCGAGTGAATGAGTCCGAGTTCTTCAGAATTGCCCTCGTGGGCGATTCGGTGGTGTACGGAGCCGAGGTCATGTGCCCCGAGACGATCCCCAGTAACCTGGAGAGAATCCTGAACAGGAACGGCAAGAAGTACATTGTCTACAACTTCGGGGTTGAAGGGTACGAGGCCTACGACTATGCCATGCAGATCAGGCGGCTCGTCCCCAGGGTCACTCCTGATCTCGTGATCGTCGGATTCGTCGTAAACGACGCTCTGATTTCCAGGGCACAGAAGAAGATGATCCTCCCCTTCCGGGATCACGACGGAGCCCTTCGGATCGTTCAGTCACAGAGAGTCCAGCCCTACCTCACTGTGTTCGACAGAATCCTGGGAGTCGAGACCAACCGGAACTGGCTCGAGAGTGACTGGAAGCTGTTCGCCCTGACGAACGACGCCCTGGCCCGTGTCATCCAGCCCTACTTTCCGGCCAGCATCGGGACCCTTCCCAGGGAGAACACCTTGTTGCACAGCGCGATCAAGGAGATCAAGACGCTCTGCGATGCCATGGAGGCGCCTCTGTTCGCCGTGTGCATCCCCCCCCTGACCTGGGGAATGGACAGGAGTCAAATTCCCCTCGATCTTCTCGAATTCGACGATGTGTCGAGAGAGTGGGCAGGCCTCTACGAGGAACTGGGAATCGCCTCCCTTTCCCCGCTGGACAGCAGCGATTTCATCGAGAACGATCCGGCATCGTTCAGACTTCCCAAGCCACCTGGGGAGATCGACTTCATCCATTACAACGGCAAGGGATGTTCCGCCCTGGCCGCCGAGATCGCCGACGCTCTCGCGAAACAGGGTCTCTTGCAGCCCGATGGAAAGTGAGACCTGGGGCACCCCATCCGGATTTGACAGGGGACAGATGGCTGCCATCAAGGACTGCCCTGGCGGACCCGGGTCGCTCAGGGCCGCTTCGCTCTCCTGAGCAGACCACTGGACAGCAGTTCCCGGGCCAGAGTCCCGGCGAAAAGATCCTGACCTGGATCGGTGAAGTGGCAGTTGTCGATGAAGAACCCCGCCGTGGTGGCCCAGCCCCGTTTGCGAGCCGCCTCGTCTGCGGCGACGGACACATCGACAATCGGAATCTTGAACTCCCTCGCCAGCCGTCTGCCCACTTGCTGCAGCGCAGAAGTGTCCCGCGTCGGGAATCGGTCCAGGTCTCTTGCCTCGGAATAGAGCCCCCGTGCCAGGGTCTCATTGCCTGTAATCTCGGCTTCAATGGCTTCAACGAACCGTTGCCGGGCCGAGCTGGGCGCGCGTCTCTGAATCTCCCTCATGCTCGTCAGCGCCGCCGAGGAGTCACCGCTTCTCAGCTGTCTCAGAACCTTCTCGTAGAGCCTGTCCATGTCGACGGTCAGCTCCTCTTCCGGACGGCTGAAGAACTCGGGGGGAAAGCGCGGATTCGAGGGGAGGATAACCATGCAGGCGCCGATGCCCCCCTTCCGCGCATCAGCGAGAATCTCGGTCAGCAGCAGCCGGTAACGGTCCAGGTACGGCAGAGGATCTGGAACGACCATGCCGGCCCGAGGCGGGCCCTTCCACTTCTGAAGAACCGTCTCTGGATCGTCGCTCACTCGGATCTCCGGGGGCTGGCGGCGTATCAAGCGATGAACGCCTCCCTCGATCAGTCTGCAGAGGCGACTCCTCCGGATCACGGCCCGCAGAGATGCCATCCGGGAGCCCAGGCCATCAGGCATCAACTCCAGGAACTCGTTGTGTCCCAGGGCAAGTACTGCCACATCAAACTCTAACCACCGCCTGAACTCCCGCCAGACCCGGACGACATGGACCGACGAAAACCCGAGTCCCGCAGCCACAATCACCTCTGGTTCTCCTGGCAGCTCCTGGGACTCACCGAGCCTCGCCAGCAGGACATCCTCCGCAAGCCCGTGGGCCACGGAACCGCCGAACACCACAACTCGCAGCCGGCCCGCAGCCGGTCTGGGCGTCAGGTGCTGATCCCGCATCACGGCCCTCAGTTTCGGGGCGATCCTGTACCCGTCCCCCTCCTTCTCCAGAACGGTTCCCAGAGCGTCCAGGTCCCATGGGGTCGCGAACAGCACCCGCCCCTGCAGTGACTCCAGGGTGTACAGGCCGCCTTCCAGGATCAACAGGAACGCCAGGGCCGTCACGAATCCGAAGACCGCTTTTCTGACTCCTCTGGGCCGGCTGTTCGACATGGTCAATCGGGGCCTCCGGACGAACCCGATTCGGGAGTCTGGCAGTCCAGGACCGCGTGGTCAGACAATACCACCCATGCCGGGGGAACGGGCCGATCCCGGAAGTCCCTTACCGGGCGACCCGGAAACCGTAGGAGGCAAACCGGTTCACCGGGTCGTCACTTCCCCTGTAACCGGCCCGCAGGAATCCCGTGCTGGTGTACCAGCTGCCGGCCCGCAGGACACGGGTTGAGCCGCTGGCGGGGCCTGGTGGATTCGACCCGGGGCTGACGGAGTAGCTGGATTCGCGAGGGGTCCCGGGTACTATGAGCAGCCCCTTGGCGGCTACGCCGTGCTACAGCGTGAGCCGTCTGCGACGACGTACCAGCAGCCACGCCGCCAGCGGCAGAAGCAGCAGTCCGCCACCGACTCCACCGGCAGGACCAGTCGAGAGCGGCAAGCTGCAGCCGCCGCCGGGAACGAATGTGCCCCCGGCGGTTGCCGCAGCGGGAACTGCCGGCGTCACACCCTGCTGGACGAGAACGACGAAGGGCTCGCTCCGATCACCAGGAGGCGACAGGTCGACGGTCAACTCGAAGTAATACTGCCTGGCACCTGAGTTACTTTCCAACTCGGGAGCCTGGAACGTCGTCACAGCCTGGTTGGCATTTGCGATTACGCCCGAGGGACCTGACAGCTGACGCCAGAGATAGACCAGAGTCCGCCCCGTGCCGTCCAGGGAGATCGCTCGCGGCCCAGCTCGGAACTGCACGGCGGCGATCCTGGCGACGGGCGGATCAGATGAGAGGACACTGAAAGTCTCGTTCGTCGGAGGACGGCTGCCTTCGCCCACGGCGTTCAAGGCGTTGGAGACGATCACCGTGGCCTCGCCGTCGGCGCCCCTGCGGGAGGTGATGTTCCGCGTGAAGGTCCAGACACTGCTGCTGCCAGTGGGGGACATGAAGGTGGCCGCCTGGCTATTGGCGCCGCCAGGAGCCACGATGGCGATGGTCGGTGTCGTGACGATCGGTTCCGTGAATGTCGCCGTGATCGTCAGGTTGCCCGACGGGACGGCGGTCCTGTCCTTGCTGTAAGTCAGAGCCACGTCAGGGCCAGCACTGCCGGTGGCGCTTCCCTCGAGACGGCTGGGTGATGCTCGGACTCGCCGCTGGAGTCACCGCCTCCGATGGGTCCGGCGAGGTAACCCAGATTGGGCGCCTCATCCCAGTGCGCCCGTGTCTCCTCCGTCGCGGAAGCCACACCAGGCAGTGCGGCAGCCAGTGTAACCGCGAAAACGAGTACCAGTGAGTTGAGGCGCCGTCGATGCATGCTCTGTCTCCTCCTGTGCCCTGCCCGCTGCCCAGGTCCGGGAGTTGGCTCTCGAGCCGACGATCTCGCGGCTCACCGGGACCCGGCTGCTCGGCTGGCAGTGTACCCGACTTGCCCCGTCTTCCTGCCTGAACCGAATGAGAACAGTCTCGCGGCGCGAACCGGGGGTCACCTCGCCCCGGTCATCGGACCAGGACCAGCAGGAGGCCAAGCGACAGCGGGCTGAGCAAGGTCGAGAGCAGGATCGTCCCGGAGACCAGCTGAGCCTCGTTGTCAAAATGGACAGCGAAGAGGCCCGCCAGGATGGCTGTCGGCATCCCGGCCTCGACGATGACAACTTGCCGGAGCAACCCTTCCAGTCCCACCAGCTGGGTCACCAGGACCGCCAGCACGGGAGCTGCGACCAGCCGTAGCACCGAGGCGCTTGCAACAAGACGACGATTCGAAGCTCCGTCGAGCTGGGAGAGCTGAGCGCCGAGGAGAAGCAGGATGACGGGCACGGTGATCTTCGCCACCAGATCCACGGCTTCGAGCAACAGCGGGGGGCAGTCGAATCCCGTGAACCGGATACCCAGAGTGACGATGAGGGTCCAGAACATGGGGGAGCGAAGAGTCTCGCTCAGAGCGCGGCTCCAGTGGAGCTTCCCTCTGGCTGCCAGGAAGATGCCCACCGTGTTGCTCAGGATCGACGTGCAGACCATGTACATCGCGGCATGAGCCAGACCCGCTTCCCCGAAGGCCAGGTAACAGACCGGCATGCCGTAGTAGCCCGAGTTCCCGAACAGGACAGCCAGCAGGTAGCCAGCCCGGCCCGCCGGAGCCTGCCCGAGCTTTGCGGAGACGCCAATCGCCAGGGCACCCAGTGCAGACAGGAAGAGCACGATTGTCAGGAACAGCGTGAGGATTGGCCCCACATGCGCCGGGCCACGAAACAGTCCGGAGAAAACCAGGCAAGGTGCCAGGAAGTAGAGGCTGATCCAGGACACTCGCCGGAGGTCCGGCGTCCTGCCGCCAGTGAAGCGACCGCTGCCCAGTAGTGCACCTGCTCCGAGCAGGACGACGACAGGCAACAGAATACGGACGCTTTCCAGGAATGGGGCCACCGAGGCAAGGGTGGCATGCCCCTAGGGTCCCGGGCAACCCGGCGGCTGCCAGCAGTGCAAGCCCCGTTGTTGGGGACTCCACTGGAGAGAGTCGGATCTCCCCTGTTTCTGGTGATCCGCTAGCGTGGCGATGGCGTACCGCCAGTCAGACGCAGACAGAGGTGTGAGATAGCGAATGTTCGAAGTACACGATCGTCTCGATGAAGCTGAAATAGACAGGGGTCTGGCTGCCGTGACCCGGGACGGGCTGGCCAGTCAGGCCATGATGAGCTTCACCAGCGGCGCTTTCCTCGTTGCCTTCGCACTGCAGCTTGGAGCCAGCAATGCCGTGGTCGGTTTGCTGGCCGCCATTTCCCCACTGGCCCAGCTGATTCAGGTCCCGGCCATCTGGCTCGTGGAGCGTGTCCGGAACCGCAAGGCCGTGACCATAGTCTCCGTGGCAGTGGCCCGCATGTTCCTGCCATTCATCGCCGCTATCCCATTCCTGTTTGACGGAGATGAGGCCATTCAGGTCCTCCTGGGGGCTTTCTTCGTTCGCTGGTCCCTCGGCGCTATCGAGGGTATGGCCACGGCCTATGTCGCCGCCAGCCGGTAGGTCTCCAGTCGCCGGATCCCGGATCGACTCAGGCCGTCGATGGGATACGTCCAGGCGGTCGATACGGCGAGCGCCAGGGGAGTCACGAATGTGACGGCCAGCTTCTCGAATATCTGCCGCGTGATCCGATCCCCGTCGTGCTCGATCTGGTCGATCTCATCGGCCAGCGTCTGCCGCTTCTCCTCGTCTTCCTCGGCGGCGAACTCGACCAGCATCCGGGCAGCCTTGACCAGGTTGTCCGTCGCTTCGCCCAGGAGGCGGAAGAAATCCTCCTCCTTCGGCATCATCATCTGTATGAACGCATTGATCTTGGAAACAAGTGTCACTTGAATCGCCTCGCGGCCCAGGATAACCGGTCATGGCCTCCGGCCAGGTTCACCTGGGGCGGCGATCCAGGAGAGAACCCGCCCAGGGCGAGCCCAACCCTGCAGTGCTCCCGGGACCGAGGAGATCTCGGGTAGCGAGACTGACGTGGCGGTGGGTCCACCGTCAGCCAACAGGAGGACCCGTCGGCGAACCCGGTAGATCCAGAAGGCCCCGAATCCGGCCTGCAGCTCCAGTCGTGGCAGACCGGGAGCCGCTGCCAGCTGCCCGGGACCGGATGCGACAGCCCCCTCCCCTCGCTTCAGGATGACGTAGTCCAGGGGGTATCTGTTCAGGAAGTCCCGGCGAAGTTGCCGATCAGCCCCGTCGCCGAGGAATGCCTCCCAGTCGAGCCTGACGTTCTGGTAGTCCGGTACCATCGCTCGCCATCCCAGCAGGGTCCGATTCCCGGTCAAAGCCGGGATCAGGTGGCTCAGAAAGGCCGGTTCCATGACCACCGTCTCGTCCCTGGAGGTGTGGCTCCGGAGCCACTTCATCACCGACATCTCGTCCTGATCGAGGTAGAGCGGGACGGTTCTCATCCTCAAGAACAGCAGATCCGACCCCAGCCGGTCCATCGTACCCAGACAGATGACCAGGCAGAAGCCAGCCAGAGCCACTCTTCCACGCAACGTCTTGCCGAAGAGCCGGTCGACCATGGCCAGGACGAAGAGCCCGGCAAGGACGGCCAGGGGGATCTGGATTCCAGCGGCGAGCTTCCGGCGGAAGTAAAACGGCAGGTAGACCAGGACGGGTGTCACCAGGACCCAGGCGAGCAATCCATGGAACCCCCGGGTGACCAACCGATGTCCCGCCCCGGCGATCCCAAAGTTGCGGACTGCCAGAATCAGGTAGGCCAACGTCAGCAGCGCCGGAAGTCCCAGGGCAGACAACCACTCGGCAGGCCACACCCAGATGTCGTCTCGCTCCAGCTGCATGACCGGCTGGTAGTTCAGGAAGAACAGGAGCAACGAACCCGGTACCGCCGATGCAATGACCGCCATGGCCCCGACGAGCCTGGGAATCGGCACCTTTCTGGCGTGCCAACCCTCCAGGGCGACGGTCACGAGCACCACGGCGCTCACGGTGATCACCTCGTAGGTATGCCACATCGAGAGCAGTCCGTGAGCAACGGCAGCGCCCGCATAGTCCCGTAGCCT
>JAJFLN010000465.1 GCA_021772705.1 Candidatus Cloacimonadota bacterium
GGTTCGTGAAGTAAGAATCCGCCTAGCGTAAATTTAATTAGTTGCGACAGGAACACTTCATATGGACATGGTGTTCGTAGATTATGTGGATCGTACCGTCGATGCAATTTTCGACGGTGAATTGCGAGTACCCTCAACTGAGGCCGAAGGGTCCATGCTGAAAATGGCGGGGATGATCGGTGATCGTCTCAAGACCAAACTTTACTACATTCTGGAGACATTTGAAGACGATGGTGAGATGCCACATGGGGATTTCATGGCGGCCCGTTACGAATTTCAAGGGCATGCAAATTTCAACGGGGCTTTTCAGACGCTGGTCTGGCCAAATCTTTCCGATCAGGCAAAACAGGTGATCAACAATCTTGGATCGACCGGTGGCTGGATGAACGAATCTGAGCTTCGCCAATGGTACAAAAAATCACCGTACTGCCAAAATGGCGAAACAATTCCAGCCGACGGAGTAGCAGTTGGCGTTCTGAACCAAACAGCAGTTCAATTCTACGGAGAAGGTAATCTTATCACGGTCGCGCCGCCGGGAACCGGTAAGGGCCAGTGCCAGGTCATCCCCAACTTGCTGACGTACATCGGTGGTGCGTTCGTTTTGGATATCAAAGGGGAAAACGCCGAATACACTCAAGAGGCTCGCGCAAAGACATTTTATGAAATGGGCGGAGCAGAAGTTAAAGGGGTCATGGGTCCCGGCATTCCCGCTGCAATGCGTTTTTCGCCCGGTGAAGAAGGCTCCGCCTGCTGGAACCCGCTGGATTTCATAAAAATAGGTGCGCTGGATTTTTGGGATGATTGTCAAAATCTGGCGAGCCTTATGATCGTTCCACAAGCGGGGGACTATTGGGAAGAGCAGGCTGCCAATCTAGTCTCAGCCATAATTCAATATGTGATTCTGTCGCCAGACATCGAAGGAAACATGCGTGAGGTATGCAAGGTTCTTTGGTCCGGTGCAGAACCGCTTTGGGATCACTTTGACAAGGCAAAAAAACTCGGCAATGACCGTCTTGCAGAATCGATGGAAAGCTTCCAAGGAATGGCAGATAAGGAATTCTCAGGCGTACATAACTCTGCTAAACGCAGCTTGGAAATTTGGCGTTCACCCCGCGTGGAAACTGTAACCAAAAACACGACCAAGGGGTGGGACCTGGATTACCTTAAGCGGAGCTCTGCGACTGTCTATATCAACGTGCCGATCGGTAATATCCGCCAATATGCTTCGGTGCTGAGGGTTCTGGTCGGTCAGCATCTAACCGGCATTATGTCCTCTCGCGATCACATCGCCCGGTGGCCAATCTGTTTCTTCCTCGATGAATTTCCACAACTTGGCTACATGAAGCCAATAGAAGATGCCGTCGACATCGGACGAGACACCAAAATCAGGTTGTGGCTGTTTTGCCAGAACCTGGGCCAGATTTATGAACGCTACAACAACGCGGAAGGGATTCTGGCCGCGTGTAATTTTCAGTCATTCATGAACATCAACGACAACAGGACGGCTGCTTATGTCGAGCGGCGACTGGGCACCACCGGTGGCAGTTTTCTGGATAACCGCCCACGTCCTCTTGCGTCAGGCGCTGAAATGATGGGGCCAAACTTTGAGAACAACGTGATTGTCTTGGGAAGAGGCCTGAAGCCGATCAGGGCCGATAAAGCTTGGCTCTCCGATATTCCAGTATTGTTCAAGCGGGTGCCGGAGGCGGTACGTAAAAAGTACCAAAAATAAAAAGTGGGTCATAGCCAGATGCTGTGGCACGCATAAAACCGAGGGAAACAAACCCATGTCAGACGAAGAGTCACCATTTGGAGTATTCTTGTCAGCGTTTGCCGGAGAATTTGATGACGGTGACTTAAAAGAAATGCCCGAGCGAACAGCAGCGGCTGCAAACTGGTACACCGGCCAGCTTCTTGGACGCGAGAAGCGATGGGATGAATATCTCATGAGCCTAAATGGCGGCGATTGTGATAGCGAAATCGCTAGGGTTGAGGAATATAGAGATAAAGCAAAAGCAAGATTCATAGGGTTACAAGAGAGTGGCGACATTGACTCGATGACAATGGTGCGGATTGTGCTTGGGTTCAATTTCTTGTTTGAAACAACAAGGGTGATAGGTGGCAAGCACCCGATTGATGCTGATTTGGGTCAGGCGCTAGACGCGATCATAACCGCTGTATCTGTGGCTCAAGAGATAATTTGGGCGGAAGACGTGTGACTTCCTACACCTAGTCGATACCTTCCTCCATATCCCGGCCAAAATCCCGGCCCTTTGGTTGATATTTGGATTTCTTTCGCTGAGGCCTTGGTCTCAACTTTCCATGCTTTTTTTGCAGCAGGCTCCACTTCTCCCCGAAACTCGGCGGCCTCTGCCACGTCTTGGGTTTTCCAATCTTTTGTTTCTGAACTGTTGATGGTTTCAAATGTTTACGATGCTCCGCGATCCATTGGCGGGTTTTTGGCTGATCCTTGATCGGATGTCCCTTGACGACCTTATCAAGTTTTTTGCCGGCGTCTTTGCGCCACGCCTTCTCCCGAAGAACCAATAGCCCCAAGCGATGCGGCTCTCTGTTAAGGCGAAAATAGGCAGCCTTAAAACCACGCGAACGCACAAGTTTGGTGAAGGCGATTTTTGCAACATTTGGTTTTTTGAAGATCTTCTGGAAGCGTTCGTGTTCCTCTTTTAGCGTATGCTCAATTGCATCGCGAAGTAGGCCCGATAGCCGGTGCCGCCTATTTTTCAGGTGGAAATAAGTTTTCACCATTTCATGAGAATTCATGCGCTTGCTGATGTGCACTTGAAGTTCAGGTGGTGTGATATCCAGTTCTTCTTCGTAGGGCTCGAACTCCTGTTCCATGTCTTTCAGAACAAGAACGTTGTGGTTTTTAATCCACTCGTTGTGCTGGGCGCGGGTTCCCTCGTCGGTGGCCTCCCGGTCGATAGTCCATTCCTTGCCGAATTTGGAGCGCCGAGTTTGCGGGCGGCTGATTGGCTTGTCCTTACTAGACGCACGTGATCCGCCTGGTCCTTCATGAATGGTCGGCTTCAGCTCAATGTCGCGATCCTTGTGACTTCTGTGATCGATGCGCTCGTTGATGTTGGCTTTTCCTAATGCCCTGTTCGCTGTGCGCTCCCACTCCTTTCGCCACAACCGCAAAAGCGATTTTTGGTTCCATCCACGAACCTTATTGCCAAACCCGTCCTTGGAAATAGACCGCATGGTCAGAAGTACATGAGCGTGCGGATTGTGATTGTCTTCGTCGGTATGAATGGAAATATCAGCGACCATACCTTTGCTAACAAAGGCGCGCTGACAGAACTGGTGGACAAGTTCTTTGTGCTGCTGATGGGTGAGTTCACGCGGAAGCGCAATATCAACTTCTCTGGCGGTTTGGGCGTCCTTGCGCCGTTCCACGATATCTACTTCGTTCCATAACTTTTCGCGATCTTTAACCCAGGCTGGTGCAACTTTGGGTGCGAGAATCTCACTGAAAACTGTGCCCTGTTTAGCCGTGAAATCAGCGATGCGATCTTCGCGAGCGTTGAACAGGCTCTCGCTTGCGCGATATGCAGCAGCGGCGACACAAGAGCGGCCCTGCTTTCGGCTGATGATACTGGCATTGAGATGATAGATGGCCACGAAAAGACCCCGACAAAGTGAACGGGCCGAGGGGTTTTAGGCCAGAATCCTGTCGTTTGAGATGCGCTCGCGCGCCAAACATTCGGTACGAATGTATAAGTGCGCTTTTAGGAATATAGATTACCCCACAAAACCCCTTACAGGTTGCGCAGCAGACCACACCTTTAAACGATGAGTGTGAGAGTACACTCGCATGATTCGACTATAATTATCAATAGAATTCAACAAGTTGGAATATAAGCATTTATGTGAGTCAGCGTGTGTCTGGATCAGGTAATGAAAAAATACCATACTCAATCAGGCTTGTTTCACAGCTGTGAAAAGCGATCATAGGGAC
>JAJFLN010000466.1 GCA_021772705.1 Candidatus Cloacimonadota bacterium
GGAGCCGCCTCCCGGCGGGACGGCGGATCACCAACATCGTTTACATGGGCATGGGCGAGCCCATGGATAACTTCGATGCCGTCTGGCGCTCCTACTCCATCCTCCAAGAACATCGGGGGCTTTCCATTCCCCGGAATCGGATCACCATCAGCTCCGTCGGCCTGGTCCCTGGCCTGGAGCAGCTCGCAGCCACAGGCGTCCCGGTGAATCTGGCCCTGTCACTCAACGCATCGGAAAACTCCGTCAGAGACGAAATCATGCCCGTCAACCGGCGGTGGCCCATGGAGCGACTGCTCGAGGTGGCCGACAGCTTTCCAAGGCGTCCCGGCCGGAACGTCTGCGTCGAGTATGTCCTCCTGGAGGGCGTCAATGATCGAGACGAGGATGTGAACCGGCTGGCAACCCTCCTGGAGGGGCGACGGATCAAGGTCAACGTCATCGCCTACAATCCAGTCCCTGGCCTGCCCCACCGGCGTCCCTCCCCCGAGCGGGTGGAGCAGTTCGCCGCCCTGCTGGCCGGCAGAGGAGTCTGGACCATGATTCGACACTCCCGAGGCGTCGACGTGCTGGGAGCATGCGGACAGCTGGGTTGTGGACGTCGGGCCTCGGACCTCGGACTTCGGGTGACAGGCAAGGCCGGTAAGGGGACAATCTTCGAGAGCAAGGAACAAGGCTGCGTCAAGGGGAAATCAGGAATGCCAGCAACGCCGAGTAGGACCTCAGAGGCGGATGGCCAGTGAGGAACTCGCGGGTTCTATCTTTGCCAGAACCCAGCGTCCAGCCACCTGCCCCCCCGTCACCCGAGGCCCGAGGTCCGAGGTCCGAAGTCCTCCTCCGCCCCCTCCCCGAAGACCGGCTTTGACTCCCGAGGAACCCTCGCTTATCATTTCCCCTCCGAAAGGACCCATGGCTACTCCCTCTCAGTCGAGCAATCAACTCAGTCGAGGTCGGGCTTCTGCTTGCGAGCAGTCGTCGCCGCTCCAGACCCTGTTCGACTTCCTGCTGTTCCTCGTTCTCTTCGTCACTCCCTGGATCATCAGTACCAAGTTGAAGGAGGTCTTCAACACCACCAAGAACTGTTTCATTGGTGGCGTGGTCGTCCTGGCGGTGCTGGCCTGGCTCATCTCCTGCCTCTACAACAAGAAGATCCGGATACCGAAGGGCAAGGTCGTTTCCCTCTATACCTGCCTCATCGCCTGGTCAGCCATCACGATCTCCTGGAGCATCTTCTGGCGACTCTCGCTGGTCGAGTTCAGCTACCAGCTGACGATGTACTTCCTGTTCCTGGTCGTCTACATCCACGTCGAAAGCCGGGAACGGATGGAGAATCTCTTACATTTCTCCATAGCAGCAGGCGTCCTCACAGCCGGTTATGCGCTGCTTCAGTACTACGGACTCGATGATCCGGTGTTCAAGCGCCTGACTCGGTTCTTCCAGGCGTTCCTGCCTGCGAGCCTCGATTCCTGGGCCGATTTCCGGTTCCTGATCTTACCGCCAAAGCCTGACGAGGCGACCAAGATCTACTCCACCATGGGCCACAGGAACTATCTGGCGGGCTACATGATCGCCGTCATTCCCATTGCCGTATCCCGGTTCTACGCGGCCCTGGATCACGTGGCCCGGGACTGGAAGGCCTACCGGTGTGGAGAGAAGCAGTCGCCCCCCGGCTCCGTTCAGGTCTTCGGCGTGGATCCCTTCGTCCTTCTGGGGATGACGCGAGCCCCACTGGTCTACGCCCTCAGCATCTCCCTGATGTTCGTCACCGTGCTCCTGAGTCACACCCGAGGCAGCTGGGTGGGCCTGACGCTCTGCATGACCTTCTTCTTCACCTGCTTCTTCATCAAGTTCCGGAGGCAGGCGGGATGGAGGCGGAGCGTGGTGGTGATGGGACTCTTCCTGTTCCTGGTCATGGTTGTCGGCCCCCTCTACATCGGCTTCGGCAGCTTCTCGTTCCGGAATCCCCTCAACCGAGAGCCCCGTAGCGCCCTGAAGCGGGCCCAGGAATCGGTTGAGGTCACTCATGGCTCGGCCCACCAGCGGCTGCTGATCTATCGCACCGCCCTCTGGATCATCTTCGACAAGCCGAGCCAGTTCCTCTTCGGCACAGGCTTCGGTACCTTCGGACTTCATTACATGCCCTACCAGAAGGAAGTGTTGATGCAGGACCCGGATCGTTCCTCGATCCAGAAGGCCCTGGACCGGGCATTCGAGGTGGTCTTCTTCGGCGGCCGCAAGGGGAACCAGCACTGGATGGTGGAGATCAACAAGTCGATCTACGCCCACAACGAGATACTCCACTTCTGGTCCGAGATCGGCCTCGTGGGCGTGATCCTGATGCTGAGCTTGCTCTTCTGCTTCTTCCTCGATGCCTTCACCTATCTCTACCGTGCACCTCCCGATGACGACGCTCTCCTCTTCCTGGGAATGGTCGGTTCTGTCTGCGCCGTCCTGGGTCACAACCTGTTTACATTCGACCTGCACCTCTCCTACACGTCGTCCCTCTTCTGGTTCCTCATCGCTGCATGTCAGCGATATCTTCCCCGAGACGAGTGGGTATTGCGCTGGGCCCCTCACGGCGAGAAGGAAGTCCAGTCGCTCGGAGTCCGGTTCCGATGCCAGCTCGAGGAGACTCCTGAAGGGGCCGTCGAAGCCCGGGTCGAGCACCTGTCCTACGAGGAAGACGAGGCCGAGTCCCTGGAACTTCCGGAGTGGAAGCTCGTCCTGCGCAGCCCGTCAGGCAAGACCTTCGAGCGAAAGCTCGACAAGGGCGGCATGGCCCGGGTCTGGCGTCCTCCTGAGAACGGGACCTGGGAAGGCAGGCTCATCAGCCCCAAGGGTGACAGCCACAGTCTCGAGATCGACTACACCACGCCGAATCCTCTGTTCCGGCCTGTGGCCATCGGCTGTTTGCTCTTGATGGCATTCATGGTCTATCGGGCGATCATCTCCCAGGCCATGCTCGAGCACCACTGGCGAAACGCCTTTCTCAAGTTCCGGGGTAAGCAGTTCGAGGAGTCATTCCTGGACTACAGGAAGGCCGTCAACGAGGACCCGAACCGGGGCGAGGTGCTCTTCGATTTCGGTCGGGCCCTGATGGACTCCAACCGGAACAAGCCGGCCATCGCCGTCTTCGAGCGGGCCACACGCAGCTTCGTCGACCCGGCCAACTTCCACAACGTGGCGCTCTGCTACTATAAGGAGAAGGATCTGGCCAGCGCCGAGAGGTCCTACCGCAGCGCCATCCGTCTCAACCCGATCTACGAGCAGTCCCTCCAGAACCTGTCCTACATGTTGATGGACAAGGCCAACCAGGCCAAAGCTCAGGGTGACGAGGCGACGGCCAAGGCTCACCTCGATGAGGCCGTGGAACTCCTGGAGCGAGGTAAGAACAACTACTATTTCAAAGGCACTTTCCAGGCCACTCTGGGAGCCTTCTTCGCCCAGCGAGGCGACATGGAGCGCGCTGTCGCCGAGTTCAAGGACTCCCTCGTCTATGTGCCGAACCAATGCAAGGTCTGGATCAACTACGGCACGGTTCTCTACAACATGAAACGGTACGAGGAGGCCATGGACGCCATGCGTTCGGCCCGGAAGTACTGCAACAACCCGTCGGACAAGGATCTGGTGAGCGGCAAGTTCATCAATATCCTGAAGGGCTACTACCACGGTCTGTTGAAGGAGAAGCCCAACGATCGGTCCGTGATCACCTCCTACGGTCGAGAGTTGGTCGAGTCCGGCCACTACACGGAGGCACAGGGTGTCTTCCAGAAGTTGCTCTCGGCGATAGCTCCCGGAGATCCGGAGGCCACTTTCTGGCAGGCCGAGTGCCTGCTGCGCCAGGGCTATCGAGCGGAAGCGAAGACGTCCTTCGAGCGACTGTTGAACGCCCTGTCCCAGGAGGATGAGCTGGCGGGCCAGATCCGGGATCGCCTGGCCGAGATCCGGCGCCAGTCCAGCAAGGCCTTGATCGGGACCTCCGTTCCCGCCCTTCCCCTGGCCCCACTGCCTACGGGCCTGAAGACTGGCCCCTAAGAGCAATACCCATGAACTAGTGGACGGAATGTTTGAAAACGAGGGCTCTGCCCTCGAACTCCCGCCAGGGGCCATTGGCCCCTGGACCCCGATGGACAGGTCGAACTTTCGTATGTCATTCAAGTGTTCGTTAGCATTCTCAGTCCCACCAGTCCAATTGGGGGTTTGGGGGAGCTGGCTCCCCCAACGGGGTGTGGGGCAGAGCCTCACTTCAACAAGATCCGTCTTGTCTCAGGGGTACTGCCCCTAGGAGCCCCGATGACACATTCCGGAGAAGGGCAGTTCCAGAACCTGAGGGTCGCCCTGGTTCAGGACTGGCTCACGGGAATGCGCGGGGGCGAGAAGGTCCTGGAGGCCGCCTGCGATATCTTCCCGGAGGCCGACATCTTCACCCTGGTCTGTGTTCCCGAGAACATCAGCGACAAGATTCGAAAGCATCGGATCGAGACGAGCTTCATTCAGTCCTTCCCCTTCGCCCGGCGGAAGCATCAGGTCTACTTTCCCATGTTTCCGGCGGCCATCGAGAAGTTCGAGCTCGGGGACTATGACCTGGTGGTCTCCACGAGCCACTGTGTGGCCAAGGGAGTGCTCACAAGGCCTCACTCGCTGCACGTCTGTTACTGCCACACACCCATGCGATACGCCTGGGACTTTCGAAACCTTTACATCGATCGGACCCGGCCCCACTGGCTGGCCAGCGCCGTACTGCCCTTTCTGCTCGAGCGGCTCCGGACCTGGGATGAGGCCAGCGCCCACCGGGTGGACTGCTTCGTGGCAAACTCCCACAACGTCCGGCGCCGGATCGCCAAGTACTACCGGCGTCAGGCCCAGGTCCTGCATCCGCCCGCCGACCTCTCCCGGTTCCGGATCGACCCGGAACGGAAGCCGGAGTACTACCTGCTCGTCAGCGCCATGGTTCCCTACAAGCGGGATGACCTGGCCGTGAAGGTCCTGGCCGAACGGGGGGCCCCCTTCGTCGTTGTCGGCAACGGCCCCGAGCGATCCCGGCTCGAGAAGATCGCCCGAGGGAAGGGTGAGTTCCGGGGACGCCTCGATGCCGGCGAGCTGGTCCGCGCCTTCCAGGGAGCCAGAGCGTTGCTCTACCCCGGGGAGGAGGACTTCGGCATCACCCCCGTCGAGGCGAACGCCTGTGGTCGCCCTGTCATCGCTTACGGTGCCGGAGGAGTCCTGGAGAGCCAGGCGGAAGGGGAAACGGTCGTCTTCTTCCGGGAGCAGACGGAGCAGGCTCTTCACGCCGCATTCGACGAGTTCGAGAAGGGCGAGTGGGACACCCGTAAGATCCGGAAGCATGCCAAGGTCTTCGATCTGCCCCAGTTCCGGACCCGCCTCGAGTCCCATGTCAGGGAGAGCTGGACCGATTTCCAGTCCAGTGGCCGGGAGCGGACTTGCCTGGAACCTTGATGGTCAGGAGGCCGACGCCGAGCAGCCGACCTGATACCATCATTCGGTCGAGAGCAGTGCTTTCCGCCGGGGAAGCCAGAGTTCGCCAATGTCGACTCTGCTGACCCCAGGCTCGTATCCCGCATCTCGCAGGATGGCACTGTAACGGCTCTTGTTGCCGCGGCCAGGCGATGTGATCAATATGATCGGCACTCCCGCTCCAGCTGCCTGCCGTACGCTCTTCTCCCCAGGGCCGTAGGTGAAGTCCTTCAGCACGGAGTATTTGCCCGAGAGCGGGTAGAGCTGGGGAGTCTTTCCCAAGACGTAGATCTCGCTGTCACTGGCGCAGACGTCCCGGATCCATCGTCCGGCCTCCACTTCCCAGTCCCAGAGTGTTGGGGTGAGTGTGCGGAGCCGTTCGTGATCGAAGATGTCGGCCTTGATGGTGGTACAGGCGGCCACCAATGGGACGAGCATGAGAATGACACGAATGGCAGGCCTTCGCCTGGTTTCCTGGACCACGAAGTAAGTGCCGACGAGCAGCATGGGAAGGACCAGCTGCAGGTAATGCGGGTAACCGCGCAAGAGAAACGGAAAGTACAGTACCAGTCCTGCCAAGAGGAGGCCGGTTGCGACGCGCGAGCGAAACCACCGGTCGCCGAAACCGACACCATCAGCCCGAGACCGCCATACCGAATCGAGCGCCACGAACAAGCTCAGCACGAGCAGCGCCGGTACCCAGAACCAGTGCTTGATATAGAACCAGGGGATCTGAGCCTCCGCCTCATAGCGGCCCTCTGCCCGAACGTATGCGCCTAGCTGTACGATCGTCGAATCGAAGAAAGGACGGAAAGTCCCGGGCACCGCCAACCAGAACGTCAGAAGCGGCAATGCGGCGCCCAGGATGGTGATGCCGATCAACCGAGGTGACGGACGACGGGCTGCCAGGGCAGGAATGAGCAACGCGATGAGGAGGAACACCAGGCCCACCTGCTTGGTGCCAAGGGAGATCCCGGCTGAGATGCCAGAGCAGAGAGCCAGAATGAGACCTCGAGCGTCACCCCCGGTGTGCGGCTCGCGTTGGGCGCCGGGACAGACATTGAGGGCCAGAGCGATGGCCAGCCAGCCCCAGAGGTTTACCTCCATCTCGAGGAGGTAGTAGAACCCCTCGATTGTGACGAGCAGGGGAAAGAACAACGTGCCTGTGGCAATGATGCCCTCCCAGCTCGCCCGAAGGAACCTGCGCAGTACGAAGGCGATCAAGGCGAAGAGGCCAAGATGATGCAACCAGATCTCCAGGTTCCACCCGAAACGGCCGCCTCCCGAGATCCCATGGTAGAGATGCTGAGAATACAAGAAAAGGGGTGTGTAGAGGTAGTAGAAGTCCACATAGGGCACCTCTCCTCTCAGCACGCGCCCACCGCCGGAAAGGTAGAACCCTGCGTCAGCTCCGAGTCCGCTCTTTAGGCTGTACTCCCAAGTCCACCAGAGGGCAATCGCGAATGAGCAGAGACAGACGAAGCCTGCGGCGACGCGCCTGCCTGTGACTTTCTTGGTGTTCATCGATCCGAGGCCGTGGGCCAGTCCGACGGAACGCATTTCAGGCCCAACGCGCGGTGGACCTCCTGCCATCTGGCCACCATTCCCGGGAGGTAGAGGAACGGCTCGAAGCCGAGCCTGAAATAGACCCGGATGGCGGGCAATCTCCAATCGTCGGTCTTGAGGTAGATCCTCCGGTAGCCGGCCCGCAGGAAACAGCTAGTGGTGGCGGCGCACGTGGCCGCTCCCAGCCCTCTTCCGGCGAAGGCGGGATCACCAGCGACCCAGCCCAGCTCGCCGCCGAAGGGGTGCAGAGGCTCCGGGTTGTGAGTCGCCATGGAGGTCGCTGCGAGCTTGGCCGACTCCTCGTGCTGAATGACATTGAAGCCGCCAGGCACCACTCGCGGCAGGAATCTCTCGAGGGTCTCCTCAGTCCAGTAAGTGAAGCCCGCCACATGCATGAGCTCGAGGTAGTCGGGCAGGTCCGCCTCTCGGAATTGCCGCAGCAGGAAGCCTGGCGGGACCGCGGCCTCGGGTGGGTTCCTCAACTCCCGTTCGGGCCACAGCATCTGGAGCTTCGTCGGCGCCTTCACGGTCGTCTCGGCTTCGTCACTCGTCGGGGCGGTCAAGCTTCAGCACCTCCCGCACGAGCACGAACGGCTTTCCATCGACTTGTGAGTAGATGCGACCGACATAGGCGCCGAGGATGCCGAGGCAACCTAGCTGCATGCCGGAGAAGACCATCTGCAAGGCGACAAGCGTCGCCATTCCGCTCGGCCCGGAACCGTACAGCACGCGATACCCGAACAGGATCGCTCCCAGAGACATTCCGAGGATGAAGAAGATGAAACCGGCCGCTGCGATGAGGCGAATCGGAATCTGAGTGTAGTTGGTGAGCAGGTCCGAGGCCATTCGCAGGAGAGCCGCCAGCGAATAGCGCGATCCCGACTTGCCGTCTCGCAGGCGGTGCCGGACAGGTAACTCAATGATGCGGGCGCCCAACCACGCCGAGTAGGCCGTGATCAGTTTGGTGTGAGTGGGGTACTGTTCGATGAGTTCGGCGACCTCGCGGCGGTAGGCGCGAAACATGCATCCATAGTCCAGGAGAGAGGTTCCGGTCACCCGGCGTAAGAACTGCCGGATCAACGCTGACGGGAGGGAGCGGAGTGGTCCCTCGGCACGATCGGTCCGTTGGCCGCTGACGATATCGTAGCCCTCGTCGAGCTTGTCCAGGAATTCGGGAATGTGTGCGGGATCCTCTTGCAGATCCGAGTCTATCGTCACGATCTGTCTCCCCGTGGCGAGACGGAATCCAGCTGAGATCGCCAGGTGCTGTCCGAAGTTTCGCCAGAGATTGACGCCCACAACACGTCCTGGATGTCGAGCCACCTGCTCCTGGATAATCTGCCAGGTGTCGTCGCTGCTGCCATCATTCACCAGCAGAATCTCGTAGGACCTGCCAGTTTGCTCCAGCACCTGGATTAGCTCGGCACAGGAGCCAGCGATAATGCCGCCGTCGAGGAAGCACGGTACGACGATCGAGAGTTGAAGTCGACTCGCCGACGCCGCGTCACCGGTCAGGCTGCTTGCCGGATGCTTAGATGCGCTCATCGAGGTCGGTAGTAGTGATCCAACACCTTTCGCACGGCGCCGGAGACTTGCTCGACTTCATCTCCGTTCATTGCCGGCGAGAGGGGTAGAGACATGATTGAGTCGGAGATCCGTTCGGCGACGGGCAGCAGTCCGCGCCGGTGTCCATACTTCTCCCGGTAGTGGGGATGAAGGTGGATGGCCTCATAGTGAATCCCGACTCCGACGTTCTCAGCTCGCAACGCAGCGACGATTTCATTGCGGCTCGCGCCATGGGCCGATCTGTCGAGGGCGATAGCATAGAGGTGAAGGGCATGCCGGGAATCGGGATCGTCGTTGAATCTGGGTTGGCGGGCGATGCCGGGGACACTTCGTAACGCCTCGTCGTAGAGTAGTGCCAGCTCCTCGCGCTTTGCCTGCATTCTGTCCAGTTTTCGCAGCTGAGCCATCCCGATGGCTGCCTGGAGGTCAGTGAGGTTGTACTTGAACCCTGGGACGAGCACTCGAGCGAGAATCAACTCCCGAGTGCGGAAACGTGCCCACGCATCCTGCCTCATGCCGTGCATCCGCAGACATCGGACCTGTTGTGCTACTTCCTCGTTCGGACAGCAGAGCATGCCGCCCTCGATACTGGTCAGGTTCTTGTTGGCATAGAAGCTGAAACATGTGAGGTTCGAACTCTGGCCAATCGGCTTGCCGAGTGTCCTTCCGCCCACGGCGTGCGCGGCATCTTCGATGATCGGAACTGAGTGCTGTCGCGCCACCTCCTGTAGTCTGTTCATGTCGCAGGCTAGGCCCCCGAAGTGGACGGCGATGATGGCCGTTGTCTTGTCGCTGATCTTGCGCTCCACGTCATCTGGGTCCAGGTTCCAAGTGGTGGGATCCACATCGGCGAACACAGGGACACCACCTACGTGCTCGATGACGTTGACCGTGGCTGCGAAAGTAAGCGGAGTCGTTATGACCTCATCGCCTGGCTGGATTCCCAGGATTACCAGGGACAAGTGCAGGGCCGCCGTACAAGAACTGACCGCCACGGCGTTGGGGTTCTCGCAATACACACCGAACTCTCGTTCGAACTGCATGACCTTTGGCCCCGTGCCGACCCAGCCGGTTCTGAGGCAATCGAGGACCCCCTCCTCTTCTTCTCTGCCGAAGAGAGGGCGTCCAAAGTAGAGGAACTCGTCGAGGGCCGGTGTTCCTCCGGCTATTGCCAGCTTGGGGGGAAGCACTTCCATGAACTGAAACTTGCAGGTAGACTGCCTCTCGGGTCCAAGCGAAAGCAATCGGTGAGGTGCCAGCTCGACGCCTTCGAGGCTTACGCGGCTCAACGTGAGGTCTCCGTCGCCACAACGTACGCGGATTGTCCCGTCCTCGGGCCATTCGTAAACGTCACCCGGGCTTCGCCTTGATTCAGGGCAAGGCGTGTCGTTTGGAATCCTCCCAGCCCGAAGAACCACGCATCGCCGGCCCTGGAAGAAAGTGAACGCGCCCGCAAGAGGCGCGGCCAGCGCCCGGATGGTGTTGTGGACGACCGCCGCCGGTAATGTCCAGTCGATCTGGTGCGTGAGCTTCGCCTTCGGCAACGGGTGCGAGGAGGCCTGGCCATGGCGTGACGGCCTTTTCAGATACTCTCGTAGGTTGGTGCGAAATTCTTGGAATAGGTGGGCTGCAGCCCTTGCTGCACGTTGCTGCAGTTCGAAGCCCGTCTCGTCGCAACCTATGGACAGCGAGCGCTCGATCAGGACGCAGCTCGAACCGCCGCCCTCCGGCAGTCGACCAAGGGTGATCGCCACCTCAATCTCACCTTGCTGGATCGACGGAAGGAGCGCATCGGATTCCAGATTTCGGGCTGACATCGTCGGGCCGATTCCGATGACATCCACCGACGGCAAAGACACCAGGATGTCGTCGGCGAGCTTGAAGTACCCCGCACAGACGATCAGGTCTGGAGCGAATCGTTGGATGTCCTGTAGCACGATTGGGTGGTCTTGGCTCTCCGGCGCAAGGAGAGCCTCAGCGCTGCGTTCTCGTGCGTAGTCGAAGATCGAGACGCAACCTCCGTCTTGCCCTCTTCCGATCGGGCAGACCACTTGCGTCATGTCTCCTGTCTGCTGAAGCACGTCGAACAGTTCGACGGCGGCCGCATTGTCTCCAATCAGGGTGATCTTCATCGTCTAGGGCAGGGCCGGCTGTCGTTCGTGTACTTGCTGGGGCTGGGCCACCGCCTCTCCCCGTCCGAGTGGAGTCCGACGAGTCCAGACTCTACCCGACGCCCTCCGACTTGGCAACGGCGAAACCTATGGAAGCTGGTTGTCGGGCTCGTTTGTCATCAGCCTCTCACACTCCTGGCAAACTGCAACGGCCCAGCGCATGCGCAGCCGACGAGCCAGGGGTGATCCCGGTGTGCTGGCCACGTAGGTCGTCACTGTCCACACGATGGCCACACCTAGCGATGCGAGACCCATGAGCACGCCAGCGATAGAACTACTTTCAGGAGCGAACCTCCAAACCAGTTCGGTAGTAAGGAGGGCCGCCGAAGACCACAGGACAGCCGCCACATGAAGCACAAGGGAGGGAGCGAGCAAGTCCCTCACCTCTGAGCCCAGCAGTGTCCGCAACAGGACTGCCATCGGGAGCCCCCCGGCCAGCGCCATCCACCTCAGAAAAGCTTTCACCGAGCATGACTCCTGACAAAGATGCGGAACCGCTGCGGGAAGAACTCGAGGTACCATGGAAGCAAGTCGCTTCCAGGCTGCTCCACCGTGGCCGCTTCTCGCCACCCATCCTGCTGGCTCAGGACGGTGTCCCAGGCCTCGATCTCAGCTCGCGGCGGGATCTCACCCCGGAAGAATGCCCACCTATGGCGTTCGTTCACCTCTCCTGTATCGGTGTTCCTGAAGCGATCTAAAGTCCGCCGCCAGTGCCACTCCGACGTGGAGTCCATCAAAGCCACGCCTGGAGAGTCCGTGATTCCGACGACCTTCAGATCCTTGGCTGGAAGCGGACAGAACATCCAGGGAGGTTTCGCGGCGACTCTGGCCTTGGCAGGGATGCAGGCCTCCAGAGCAGCTCGGAGTTCGCCGGACTCGCGAACGTCGTGGAATCTCTGCCCGGCGGCGAAGCAACTGACGCCAAGCTGCAGCAGAAGGACGATCGTGACCGCCCATCGGACTGGCCTTGGATCCGATCGTGAGACTGCAGAACCCGCTACTGTGGCCAGCACTGGGAGCAAGAAGATGAGGTGACGGTCGTAGAAACCCTTGAAGAGGAGCAGGTAGGTCACGGGGATCGCCAGCACTGCAACGGCGGGAGCGCCCCGTCGGACCAGCCGCGCGGCTCCAACGGGAACCAGGAGAGCCGCTGGCCCCAGAAGCCACCACGTGGTATCCACGATGTGTGCGAGATAGTCTGGCCAAGGCATCATTCCGTGGTTGGCGATGGTCGCTCCCTCTCGGAAGAGGGTCGCCGCGGTCCTGAACGGATGCACCAGAATTGACGGGTTGAGCAGAAAGAAGCCCACGGCGCTGCCCAGGATCAAGGCCAGGCCTTCTCTTGCAATGCCGCGACTCGGTCTCCGTCCCCACCGTGCGGCCAAGACTGTCATCGCTATGGCGGCTGTCAGCCCGGCAACATACTTCACGGAGGCCGCCACTCCGGAGATGAAACCCGTGAAAGCCGCGCCGCGCAGCCCTGGGTTTGCCATCCACGTGACCAGGCACAAGGTCGATGCCGCCGCGACCAGCGAGGCGGCTACATCTCCTGTCAGGAAGACGGAATGGTCAACATGCCATACGGCTGTGGCGATGATCCACGCGGAGGTCTCTCCGGCAGTTGCGTCAGATAGTTGGCGTGCAAGAAGAAAGACTATCAGGGGAAGGCAGGCAGCCAGCAACACCGTGAGGAGGCGCCCCCATATCAGCAGTAAGAGACGGTAGGACTCCTTGCCCAGGACAGGGCCTGCCGCCGACAGGGCCAGCGAGGCCAGAGGCACGCCTGCACGTGTGACCACGCCAAGACCAGACGGATACTGAGGCTCGCCGTTCCAAACCAGAACCAGAGGGAACTGGCGGGAGTGCAGAAGGACGGTGTGCTCGTCGGGATGAAGGGCGGTCCTCTCTGCCGAAAGCGGCACTCCCCACGTCACAAGCGGCAGTCTCAGGGCCAGCGCTACAGCGACGATCACCAGCAGTCGGCGATGATACTTCTCGGAGGCGACTTCTCGGACAAGACTGGACGGGCCGATGGTGAGACACTCGGTCATTCGGACTCGATCAGTATCCACCTGGGTGCTCAACGTCGAAGCGAGGACTGCTTCATCGAGGAGATCCCAAGCAACAGGTACTCGAACTCGCTTGAAGCGTAGCAGCCTCGGGATCCGAACTCAAGAGGAGCGTGACCATGGCTGCGGAGGAACGTCCGTCACGCTCTTTGGGGCCGCGCAGGAATAAATGCGCATACAGTCGCGCCCAGATTTGGGTCAGATTCGGCTGGTTCGAGCGAGCGGGACCGGAGGCGTAGTGGACTA
>JAJFLN010000467.1 GCA_021772705.1 Candidatus Cloacimonadota bacterium
ATGCGGGCATCCATAGTGGGGCGAACGGAGGAGGGGACCCCCTACGGGACATGCACCCATCACCTCGGTTGCATGTTGCTCTCTCCTTCACTTTCTGCCTAGAGTCTTCCCGGCGCTGAAGGCGGATGTGGTGGCCATGACCGGGCGCCATGAATTGGAGTGACGCCGGTCACGACTGCGGACAGAATCTTACCTGCGCCACGGGTGTGACTTCCCAGTCTCCCGTTCCGGGAGTCCTGGGGACCGCTTCGCAAGAGACCTTCGAAGGAGGGACCATGTCGAGTGGAAGGAAAATGACCGCGACCCTTGCTGTTGTCGCCTTGGGCCTGGCGATCATCGCCATACCAGCCCGGGCACAGATCGAGAACAAGACCGTGGACTTCACAACTCCCGCGAAACCGTTCTCCGTGGACCTGAGCAAGTTCGGTCCGCCGGTGATGGAGAACGGGACCATCAAGGTTCCAGCCATCACCTGGGGAGGCGACGGCTCCATCATCGCCGCCAACCGGGGGAGCGAACCGAATGCACAGTCGATCTATTCCCAGAAGTACGGGTTCAAGGTGCAGGTGGCGCTTCAGGACGACTTCGGCAAGCAAATTGAGGACTACGTCTCGGGCAAGTCGCCATGTCTTCGAGGGACTCTGGACATGATCGCCATGGCCTCCGAGGCCCTGTCGAAGAACCCGGCCCTGACCCCCGTCGTGCCGGTCCTGCTTTCCTGGTCCTCCGGCGGCGATGGCATCGTGGTGCGGGGTAACATCAAGGCGCTGAAGGATCTGAAGGGCACCCGGATCGTCCTGCAGCAGAACTCTCCGTCCCTCAGACTGCTCTATCGAGTCCTCTCCGACGCCAATCTCAGTTCCTCCGACGTGAAGATCTTCTTCACCCGGGACATCATCGCCGTCGACGAGGATCCGAGCATCATTTATGACACTCCCAACGCCTTCCGCCGGGATCCGAGCCTCGACGCGGCGGTCACCATCGCCCCCGAGACACTGGATCTGACATCGGGCGGCAAGGTCGGCACCGGCGCCGAGCGCTCCGTCAAGGGCGCCCGGATACTCCTGTCCACCAAGACAGCCAACCGGCTCATCGCCGATGTGGTCGCTTTCCGCAAGGACTTCGCTGACGGCATGCCCGACGTGGTCGACGGCTTCGCCAGAGGCACCATCATGGGTATGGAAGAGCTGCTACGAGAGCACGCCGCCGCCGGTCAGGGGACGAGCAGCGCTCGTTACGAGGAGATCACCCGCCAGATGGCGCAGCTCTTCTTCCAGACCGACGTCAACAAGGACACCATCGCCATGCTCGGCGACGTCTCCATCGCCGGCCTGTCGGAGAACCGGAAGTTCTTTAAGGACAAGCGCTACTCCGCCAGCTTCGACCGGACCTGGAACTCGGCGCAGGAGGTCCTGCAGGGTGAGGGTTACCTGACTCGGATACTGCCTCCCGACGGCTTCAAGAAGGCCGCTGACTACGACGCCATCGAGGCCGCTCTGGGAGGCGCCGCAGCCCAGACACAGAGCTTTACCCTGGGAGCCGATCGGGCCCGCAAGGCCGCCGAATCGAGCGGGTCCAGCGCCCTCTTCTCACACGCTTTCAAGTTCGGCCTCAACGAGACCACCTTCGATCCCGGCAAGTACCAGGCTGTCTTCGAGCAGATCCAGGAGCTGGCCACGGTCTACGGCGGCGCCGTCATCGAGATCGTGGGGCACTCGGACCCCTACCAGATTCGCAAGCTCGAGGCCAAGAGCGCCCCCTTGCCGATCCTGAACCGGGTGAAGCAGTCAGCCACGATCCTCTCGAAGAGGAGGGCCAACGCCGTCAAGGCTGCGCTCGTCAAGGGCGGGTTCCAGATCGTGGAGGAGCAGCTGATCACCAGCGGCTCCGGAGCGAACCAACCGGTCTTCCCGAACCCGAAGAGCAAGGAACAGCAGCAGGAGAACATGCGAGTGGAAGTGAAGGTCATCAACATCGAGAGTGAAGCCTGGATCGGGGAGTGAATGACATGACCAGACTGCTGATTCTCGCCACCGCCCTGGTTCTGGTCACCTCCAGCGTCCGGGGTCAGGACACGAACCAGGACCGGATCGAATCCATTCTCAATGAAGGGTTGGACGTGCGGATTGTGCTGGTGGCCGACACCTCGGGCAGCATGGCCGCCAACCCCAAGTCCGGCGGACGCCACACCAAGATGTCCATCGCCAAGCAGGCCCTCTCGGAGTTCGTCCGGCAGCTTCCGGCCCAGACAGAGGTGGGCCTGATCATCTTCAAGGGCTGCCAGTCAGGCTGGGCTGTTCCTCTGGGCAAGCTGGACCGGAAGGCTGTCACCATGGCCATCAGCGACCTCAAACCCAGGGGCAGCACGCCGATCTACAAGTCCCTGCTTATGGGCGCCCAGGAATTGGTGCAAAGCATGGAGAAGAACCCCTACTCCCGAAACGTGATCGTTCTGGTCACCGATGGCGAGGAGACCTGCAACAGCGTCGCCGACGTCCAGAAGGTGTCAGACATCATCGCCATCAAGATGATGGAGTTGAATGTGATCGGCTTTGACCTGCCGGGACAGATCTCTTACCTGAAGACCATCGGCAGCCAGTACTATCAGGCAAGCGACCATGAGGAGCTGCGCAAGGGCCTGGCCAGCGTGCAGGCCGAGCTTTCGGTCTCCGGCGCCGGAGCCATCGGAGGCGGCCCGTGAACCGTCTGGGTCAGGTGAAGATCAAGGCCGGCCCCGTAGCGGCCTTGCTCATCGTCTTGCTCATCGTCGGCGTGTCGATGGTCACGCCCAAGCTCAAGTCCTGGTACGAGGCGCGGAAACAGGCCGACAGAGACGAACAGGCCATCGAGGCCTCCGCCAGCGCCGAGTTCAAGAAGGCCATCACCATCGCCGGAGACCCTTGGTCGGGCTACTTCATCTTCCGATCAGCCAAGTTCAGAAACCTCATGGCCCACGCCAAGATCCGGTACAAGTACCAGACCGAGGAGGATCTGAAGGACCGCTTCCAGGGACTGGCCTCAGGTAAGTACCAGATGGTCTGCGCCACCGTCGATGGCTACACCCTCAATGGTCTGGCCAGCAAGTACCCCGGCGTGATCGCCTGGGTCATCGATGAATCCTACGGCGGCGACGCCATCGTGGGAGGCCCGAAGCTGCAGAGCCTGGACGACATCGACCGGATGGAGCAGCTTCCCCGGATCGCCTTCGCCCAGTCCTATCCCTCGGAACACCTGCTCAACGCCATGCTGTTGCAGTTTCACAAGACGGTGAAGAAGGTGCCCGTCAAGTCCTCCGAGGCGGCCTTCGAGAAGTTGAAAGCGGGCACCGTGGATGGCGCCGTTCTCTGGGAGCCCGAGACGTCCAATGCCGCCGGCCTGATCCCGGGCTCCAAGGTGCTGATCTCCACCCGGGACATGGTGGACTTCATCATCGACGTGGTCATCGTCTCCCGGCAGCTGATCCTGGATGATCCGGACCTGGCGGAACAGGTTGCCCTGAACTACTTTTCGTCCCTTCGCTTCTACGAGGGGAGTCAGGTGAAGATGGTGGAAGACATCGCCAAGGACGCCGGCGTCGATCACGGCACGGGGAAGAAGATACAGGCCGGAATCCGGTTCGTGAACCTGCCCGACAATGCGGCTCACTGGTTCGGGGTCGGGGGTCCCAACGCTTCAGAGAAGATGTCCCGGATCATCCAGGAGACGGTCCTGATCCAGAAGGAGGTCTTGCCTCCCGGGACCCTGGACGACCCATTCTTCATCCTGAACCGGACAGTCCTGGAGAGGACTCTGAACTCCGGAGCCGGCGGACCCCTGTCGAGGAAGTTCAAGGTCACACCCACGGCACCGCAAGCGACACCGATACAGAGGAAGGCATTCCCGGCCCTGACGGAGGAGAAGTGGCGGTCGGCCCGGTCTGTCGGCACCCTGGACGTGGCGCCGATCTACTTCTCCAGCGGTTCGGCTCAGTTGGGCGAGCGGGACCGGAAGCTGATCGATCAGGTCGGCTCCAAGATGATCCACTACCCGAACTATCGCCTCGTCGTCGCCGGTCACTCCAGCCCCGGCGGCGACCCGGAGGCCTCCCGGACCCTGTCTCTGGATCGGGCTCGTTCGGTGCAGGGATACCTGACTTCCAGCCACGGCCTCGATACAAATCGGGTCCACCCCCGTGGGCTGGGAGGCTCGGAACCCTTACCTCGAAAACCGAAGGAGCCAGGCAGAGCCTGGCGATCCCGCTGTCAGCGGGTGGAGTTCATTCTCGTCAACACCGATTGATCACAAAGGAGCTTGAAGATGAAACGAGTCTGCTGCGCACTGTTGGTCCTGGCCCTCATCGCCGGCAACGGCATGGCCGAGGAGAAGAAGAAGTTCGTCGTCGGCGTGTCGATCTGGACGGGCTGGATGCCCTTCTACTTGATGGAGGAGAAGGGGTTCCTGGCGAAGCGAGCCGCCGAAGCGGGGATCGAGATCGAGCTGGTGAAGTTCAAGGACTACCTGGCCTCGGTGCAGCACTTCGCATCGGGCAACTCCGATGGGTGCGCCATGACCATCATGGAGGCCATGCAGCCGGCGGCCAACGGCATCGACGTCCGGGCCATCGTGGTGAACGACATCTCCAACGGCGGTGACGGAATCGTGGCCAAGAAGGGCATGACTGTGAAGGGGATGAAGGGTAAGGAAGTCCTGCTCGAGCAGTTCTCGGTCTCCCACTACCTGCTGATCCGGGCCCTGGAGATGAACGGCCTGACGGAGGGCCAGGTGATCGTCAAGAACACCCCGGGCGACGACGCCGGCAAGGCCTTCCTGACAGGCAACTGCGACTACGCCGCCACCTGGAACCCCCACCTCTTCCTGGCTGAAGAGCAGGGCAAGGGCGAGGTCATTTTCACGTCGAAGCAGATTCCCGGTGAGATCGTCGACCTCCTGGTTTGGAACGGCAAGAAGCTCGACGAGGACCGCAGGGGCGCCGAGGCGATCACCCTGGCCTGGTACGATGCAATGGAGATGATCGAGAACCCGGACACCCGGGACGAGGCCATCAGGATCATGGCCACCGCAGCCGGCGCCACGGAGGATCAGTTCACCAAGATGCTCGCCGGCACGGACCTCTACACCTCGGCGGCACAGTGCAAGGAGTTCCTCTCCTCCGACACGATCCAGGAGACCGAGAAGTCGGTGAAAACCTTCCTGATCAAGCACGACCAGCTCTCGGACGACACGGTGAGTCTGACCTACGATACATCCCTGATCCCCGGGGAGTGAGACGCACTTCCCCCGCCCCCTGCCCGCCGCCAAAGGGCAGCGGGCGGCGGCACCGGGAGCCAGGGCCGACAGAAGAGGGGGAACCTGCTGACTGCCAAGATGAATGAACTGCTGAACCTGAAATCCATCCAGGGACCGGGAGACCGGGTCTTTCTTTCCGCCGGTCGCCGAGGCGCCCGGGCTGTGTCACGTTGAGAGTCCGGGAAGAAATCCGAAACCGGTGGCTCTCTCTGCTGCTGCCATGGGCGCTGTTCATCGTCGTCCTGGCCCTCTATTCCCTGGGCAGCCACCTGAAGCACCGTGAGAACCCGAAGGACAAGTTGATGCCCAACGCATCGCAGCTGATGCAGGGCGTCCAGATCGCCACGAAGCTACGGGGTTACCGGCCTCCCACAGCAGCCGTGGCGGCCATCCCGGCCCGTCCAGCCACGGAGTCCACACCGGCCCGGGCCGTTGTCGAGGCCGTTCCGGCAGACCCGGGATCGCCAGGAAAGCGCTGGATCGTGGAGGACTTGAAGGCGAGCCTGACTCGTCTCATCGCCGGCATGAGCCTGTCGATCACCGTGGCCGTCCTGGTGGGTCTCCACATGGGGGCATTCCCCTTCTTCGAGACCCTTGGGACCCGGTTCATCGAGTTCTTCAGCTTCGTGCCGCCCCTGGCCCTGTTGCCCCTGGTCTTCATTTACCTGGGAGTCAGCGAGGGGGCGAAGATAGCCATCATCTTCCTCGGGACGGTCTTCATCCTCACCCAGGACGTCTACCTGCGGATCAAGGAAGTCCCTCAGCGATACATCCACCAGGCCTACGCCCGCGGCGCCTCGACCTTCGAGGTGCTGTTCAAGATCTGCCTGAAGCACAAGATCCCTGCGATCCTGGACTCCATTCGCCTGGCCATGCGCCCCGCCTGGGTCTATCTGATCGCCGCCGAGTTGATCGCCGCCAGCGCCGGCCTCGGTTACCGGATCCGGCTGGTGGAGCGACAGCTTGGCGTCCACATCATCATTCCCTACATCCTGGCCATCGCCACCATCGGATTCCTCTTCGATCTGGCCATCCGCATGATCATCCGGACAGTCTATCCCTGGAGCCAGCACAGGTGAGGGAGATGGAAATGACCGAGGCGGCCCGTCCTGTACTGGAGCTGAAGAACATCAGCCGATCCTACGGGGCCAAGACGGTCCTGGCGGAGGCGGAGTTCTCGGTCCACAGGGAGGAGTTCGTCTGCCTCGTCGGCCCATCGGGCTGCGGCAAGAGCACCATGCTGCACATCGTCGGCGGCTTCGCCGATCATCGGGACTACGGAGGAGAAGTCTGGGTCGACGGCAAGGTATCCCGCCACGCCAGCTGGAAGAAGGCCATCGTATTCCAGGAGAACGTTCTCTATCCCTGGCTGACGGTGCTGGACAACATCGCCTATGGCCTCGTGTTGCGAGACCTGGATCTTCCAACTCAGATCTTCCGGAGAGCCCTGTACAAGAAGCAATGGGAGGAGGCCCGGGAGAAAGCCCGGGTCTACCTGAAGAAGATGCATCTTCGGCCCGGGGACGCCGACAAGATGATCTACGAGATCTCCGGAGGGATGCGGCAGCGGGTCGACATCGCCGCCGCCCTGATACTCTCGCCGGCAATACTGTTGAGGGACGAGCCCTGCTCCGGCCTGGACCCTCAGACTCGAGAGGTCCTTCAGGTCCTTTTGAAGGCGGTCCACCGGGAGGAGAAGAACTCGGTCCTCTTCATCACCCACGACCTGGAGGAAGCGGTTTACCTAGGCACTCGTGTACTGGTGCTGTCGCAGCATCACGACCGGGGACCGGGCGCCCGGATTGTGAAGGACATCCGAGTTCCCTTCTCTCGGGACGAGGACCCACGGCCTCTTCCGGAGTTCGGAAAGCTGGTGAGGGAAATCAGAGAAGCGGGATTCTCTCGAGAAGACCGGGCCTTGCTGGCGGAGGTCCAGCAGGCAGCAGTGGAAAACGAGGACTAGATGCAATACCCATGAATTATCTGCCAGGGGCCATTGGCCCCTGGACCCCGATGAACAGGTCGAGCTTTCGTATGTCATTCAAGTGTTCATCAGCACTCTCAGTCCCACCAGTCCAATTGGGGGTTTGGGGGAGCTGGCTCCCTCAGCGAGGTGTGGGGCAGAGCCCCACTACAACAAAATCCATTTTATCTCAGAGGTCTTGGGACTAGATGGCCCTGGAGAGGATGCGGATTGACAGGTGGCCGCTCTTTCTCGAGTGCCTGCAGCAGGAGCTGACTTACCTTCCTCTCACAGCGTCGTTTTTGGGACTCTATCTCTACGCCGACTCACCGGCTGCCTGGGTCGCCGCGCCGGCCCTGTTCGTGGCCGGCGCCAGCAACTTCATCTACAACTTCTTCATGGGCAAGGCAGTCCGGGAGAAGCTGGAGAAGCGGATCCGTGACCGGCACGAGAAGCAGCGCGGCGTTCATCTCGATGAGCTTCGGCAGCATCTGTCGGACCGGGACACGACGGCCTTGGACGCCATCCTGACCCTCGAGAAGGCCCTGGCGAAGAAGATCGACGCCAACCGGGACGCCCTAGAGATGACCGGGACATTCGCCACCACCTATCACTCCCTGACGGCGACCTTGGCTGAGGCCGGACTCGACGCGCTGCGTCGCAAGTCACTGCTGGAGAGCACCGTCGCCGAGCTTCGAAACATGGGGGCCGGCAAGGAGGCCCGAGCCATCGCTATGAAGCTCGATGTCCTGGACGAACGAGTGGAGCAGGTCCGGCAGCAGCTCACCGACGCCTTGGCCCAGATAGCCGTGATGGACGGCGGAACGGGGGAGAGGACTCTTCAGTCCCTGTCCCGCTCCCTGGAGGATCGGCTCTCCTTCGCGGCGGAGATCGCCGAGGACGCGCAGCCCCTGCTGGCCAACCACGAGATGCCCGCGCTGCAACAGGACGATGGCGAGGAGACTGCCGCCCGGCCCCAGGTTCCGGGAGACATCCTGGAAGAGGACTCGAAGCAACCGTCTGACACAGGGCGTCAAAGAAAGCGAAAGCGACGGCGGAGGTGAGTCATGTTTCGTAACGCCTTGGACGGTCTGCCCCGAGTCTCACGAGATCGACTCGAACTGCTGGAGGAGATCGTCTACTCATGCGATCGGCTGCAGGACAGCACCACGCCGGACCGGGCTGCACTGGCCGCGAAGCTGTCAGAGCTGCTGGATCGATTCCAGCGGGGCCGCCCGCCGAAGGGAGACAGTCGGGGCGGCCCACTCCCGTCGGACAACACGCTCTCGTCGTTCTACACGGCCTTGATGTCGCTGCCCAACTTCTCCGAGATGCCCGGAGCCCGCCACTTCGACACCGCCGGGTCACGGGTTATGGGCCGCTACCGGACGGACTACTCCGGCGCCTTACTCTTCGGGGATCAGATCGCCGCCGCCCTCGGACTGGATCCGGATAGGATTTCGTCCCTCGACGACTACCTGACCGAGAGCCGGGAGAAGCTGCTCTCGGTCCAGCAAGTGATGGATGCACTGCGTCAAGAAGCCGGCCTCCGGCTCGACGCGCCTCGGGCCGGCGGTACGGATCAGGCCGTGCTGGACCTCTTCAGAAAGGTCTACCCCGCCTGTGATCTGCGGCCGGAGGAGGTTCGGCTCTACTGGACCCGCTGCACGGCCCACTTCGCCGTGTTCGTGGAGGACACCCGAGGACGGGACTTCTCGGATTTCTGGGACTCCGTCAGCGGCTTTCGATTCCCCTACTTCGATCACTTTCCCATGTTCGGGTTCCTCGACACCGACGGTTCGGATCACGACTGGCTCGTGGCCATCTCCGAGCGATCGGGGGAGCCGATCGCCCGGACCCGCCGGATTCTGGACAGCAGCCTCATGGCCCTGAAGGGCGAGACCCTGGACAAGTACCTGCTCCACGACATCTGGGGCCACCGCTGGCAGGGTATCTTCACGCGCTGGAAGGAATTCTACGATCAGCTGAAGCTACAGGACGAGGCGCTGGTAGCCACGGAGTCCTGGTCCTGGGAAGGACAGAGCGTTCCCTTCGGCGTCCTCCTGAGTCACACCGTCGATGGGGGCGAAGTGCGGTGGAGCTATGACCCGGCAGCGCTGCAGACCTGGCTGCTGCGAGAGGCTGAGGAGCGGATCACCCTGGCCTTCACCCAGATCCTCTCGGAGCTGACAGCGGACCTGATCGAGGACAAGTACAGGCAGATCAAGGGTCCCGCCGATCCGGACCTGAACAACTCATCCTGGCTGCCGGATCTACCCTGCAAGGCCGACTTTTCTCTGACCGACCTGCGCCGGATCTGGGAGAGCATCTTCGCTCCATTCCAGGACGTGCGACGCAAAGCCCGGGTCATGAGGAAGTCGATCTTCGAGGCCCACCGGAAGGACCTGGCCGACAGGGTCAGCCGGGAGAGCCTCTGGAAGTCCCTCGACCCCTTGGTGGAAGACCTGGTCCGGGACATCGAGTCCTTCCACACGGAGCGGCTCCAGACTCGGATCACCTCCGGCAGCCTCTACGGGCTGGCGGCAGCCAACGTCCTGGACCTCCATGGCGTGCTGAACCGGCTCTGCGCCGAAGAGGAACGGACAGACCGCCGCCTCTGCGAGGGCTACCGGGACCTGCTGTGCCTCTTCATCGCCCAGTACTTCGAGCGGAACCCGGTGCGAAACTTCTGGGTCCTGGACGAGATGCTGGACACCCACTTCACCGCCCTGGTCGGGAAAGCCCGTTCGACAGTCAAGTGAGTCCGTCGCCTACTGAGCCGAGTACTCCCGGATGGTCTCCTTCTTTCCATCGATGAGACCGTGGAGTCGAAGGGTCTCGTCGGCCAGCACCGGCAGAGCCCAGAAAGGATTCTGGATCAGACCAAAGAGCCACTTCTTCCGGAGCTTGGCCTTCGGCGCCGCTTCGTTGATCAGGTCCAGGGCAGCGGTGACACAGGAGTTGCGCGTCGTGTTGTAACGCTCCTTGGTGTGGTCCTGGGTCACGGTCTTCCCGATGGCAACGGCCAGGTCTCTCAGCTGTGTGCCGTCGAGCTTCAGCCTCCAGCGCTTCACCACACTCTTGGAGACCTTCAGGCTCCGGATGAGGAAGTCGTTCCAGGTCCCGACGACATAGATGATCCGGAACTTCCGCTGAAACTGGCCTCCGATCATCTCATAGCGCTGGGTCACTCGAAGATAGGCTTCGTAGGAGAGCGTGAATCCCTTGCTCTCCTCACCGTCGAGGTTCACGAATCCGCCGGGCTCGAACTCCACCAGGATCGCCGCGTGCCCGGCCACGAACTTCGGTGCGAAGGGCTTCATGCAGAAGTAAGCTGCCTTGATCTTGTCCAGATCCACCCGAGCCGTGGTCCAGTAGCACCGCCGGGCAAAGGGAGCCTCCGGATTGGCCGGATCCTGGGTCCACCTGACGTCATCGAAGTAATAAATCGGCGACTTGCCGGGACGCTCCTCGGTGTGCACCAGCCTGGGCTGACGCTGGTCGAACCGGAATGGCTGTTCGCCCATGGGCATGTGCTCGAAGTCCGCCGGATCATGCTTTTTGGACCACTCCCGCTGAATGGGGATCTGAGAGCCGGCCCCGGTGGTGTAGTACTCGCTCAGGGTCTCTCCGGCCTCGACCGGCAGGCCCGTGACGGCAAAGGCAAGGACGACAGGTATGGCGATTGCGGTTCGAATGATCTGCTTCACGGGCGACTCGACCTCCAGGATTCCCGCACCGGCTGGCATCCAGCACAACTCATTGGCGGGGGGGGGATGGAACGATGGGCATGAATCCATGACGGCGCAGGGCGCCTACAGGGAACCTACATGAACGTCTACGTGGTGAACCCCCAGAAAGATTCAAAGAACAGGCGACGAACGGGGCCGCCGGAGGCGAGTTCTTCACACGGAGGTCACAGGGGCCTCAGAGGGCACGGAGGATCGGGGGGATCGGCGATGAGCCTTGCATGAATCGACCTTCTCCGTACCCTCTGTGGCCTCTGTGTTGATCCTGTCGACTGTCCATCAACCAGAAATTGCCGGAACTGGAAAGCCTCTCACCCAGGAAGGATGCAACTTTCCATGGTCCTCGTCGTATCTTGAAGAGGACGTTTCGCGACGGTTCGTTTGCCGCTGCATGACTCGTGAATCCGGAATCAAATGATGAATCTTCGTTCTCCCCGACTGTACCTGGTGCTCGGCTCCATTCTGCTCTCCACCCTCTCGACGACGGCCCTATCGGGGGGGCCGAGACCCCTGAAGATCGAGAGTCCCGCGGCGCCGCCCCTCACGGTGATCGATGCTGCACGGATGCAGGAGATCGACTGGGTCGCAATCCAGGAAGAGGCGGCGGACTTGCTCTCCCGGTACATCCAGGTCCCCTCCGTGAACGGTGACGAACTGGTCGCCGGGGAATTCATGCAGCAGACGGCGGAGGCGCTGGGTTTCACGGTCCGGCGCCTGGACGGACCCGACGGCCGGCCCAATGTTCTGATCAGCACGGGCAGCGGCGAGGGTCCTCCCAGAGTCCTGCTCCTGAGCCACCTGGATGTGGTGGCCGTCGATCCCGATCGCTGGACCCATCCGCCTTTCTCGGGCAAAAGGATTGACGGCGCGGTCTGGGGACGAGGTTCCATCGACAACAAGGGTATGACCGTGATGCATCTGGCGGCCCTGTCACTCCTGAAGAAACGGTTTCCCGACTACCCTCACGAGATCATGATGCTCGTGGTCTCCGACGAGGAGATCGGCGGCACCGGCGCCCGGCACGTGGTCAACAACCACGGCGTGCTCTTCGGCCAGGCTCCTGTTCTGGGCGAGGGCGGAACGGGTCTTCAGGGCGTCGACCCCGTGCCCGCGGGCATCACGGTGTACCCCATCGCAACGGCCGAGAAGTCGAGCTTCTTCATCGACCTGATCCTGGAGCTGTCCTCTTCGGGTCACGGTTCGGTCCCCCCGCCGGAGTACGCCAGCCTCGAAATGGTGCGAGCCCTGAACCGGCTTCTCGAGAAGCCCATGCCCATGCGAATCGTGCCAGAGATGAGGGACCTGCTGTTCCAACTCGCCCGATACGAGAAATTCCCGAAGAACTACTTCATGCGCCGGGCATCCTGGAAGATCCTGAGGCCCATCCTGGAGAGGAACCTGGCCGCCAACCCTCTGACCAACGCGATGGTCCGGGACACAATCACCCTGACAGGTGTCGAGACCGAGACCGTGGGGGGCAACAACTCCATCCCCCAGCGCATCAAGGCCCGCCTCGACTGCCGCCTCCTGCCTGGCAGCAACCCCGACGAGTTCATCGCCAGGATGAAGAGGAAGCTGAACAACCCCAAGATCCAGGTGGTCATCAAGAAACCGGGCACCTTCGCCGGAAGCTCGGAGCCCGACGACTTCTACCGCGCCTTGGAGGCCAGCCTGAAGCAGATCGAGCCCGATGCAGCCGTTTCCCGCTTCCTGTTCCCCGCTTCCAGCGACGGCAACACCTTCCGGGCCGCCGGCCACAAGATGTTCGGCCTCCTGCCCTGCGAGCTGACCCGACAGGAACTGGAAGCCGTTCACGGGCCCGACGAACGGCTCCGGGAGGAGTCTCTCGTCTTTGGTGTCCGGGTGGTACTGGAGACCCTGCTCCGGCTCCGGAATTGAAGCTCCGCTGGCTCGGCACCGCCGGGTTCCGCCTCCAGCACCAGGATGGGACACTCCTGGTGGACCCCTACGTCTCACGAAACGCCCAGGCCCGGCCGTCGCATGTTGCCTCCATCGACTCCCTCGGCCCTGCCGACGCCGTGATCCTCTCACACGGACATTTTGACCACGCCGCCGACCTGCCCGAGCTGGCAAAGCGACATCCCATGCCGATACACGCCTGTCCTCGTTCCTGCCGCAACCTGGCATTCCGAGGCATCCCGGAGCCGCTGCTGCACCCCATCGAGGCCGGCCAGCTGCTGGAAATCGGCCCCTTCCAGATCCTCCCTTTTCCCATCCATCACGTCCGGTACGGCGCCGGCCTGGTGCTGAGGACTCTCAAGCGAATCGGAGTGACGGCTCCGACCTACCTGCCCCTTCTAAAGGACTGGCCCTGCGGGCAGCCATTCGCCTTCCGCATCATCATCGACCAGATCAGCCTGATGCACATGGGCACCGCCGGAGCGACCCCGGCAGAGCTGGATCGGATCGCCGCCGATCGTCGAGACGAGGTGCTTCTCATCGCCCTCCAGGGCAATGACCGGATTCACGAGATTTCGGCAGCCATCGTCGACCGCCTCCGCCCCAACCGGGTCATTCCCCAGCATCATGACGACTTCTACCCCCCGGTCTCCCAGGAAGTCCCCCTGCCCCCCTTCACCGACCTGGTCCGCCAATGCCAGCCCCACACCCTGGTGACCCCCCTGGAAGTAGGCCAAGAGATCGAGCTCTCAACACGTCCCCCCTGATCCAGGCCACCCGTCTCCCCCGCCCCCCAAAGCCCGTAGCCCGAGGCCCGAGGCCCTACATTCCCAACTCGATCCTCCCTCTTCCCTGCTATAGTGATCAACGGAAGTTGCCTTGTCCCAGGGGATGTTCTGCGGAAACGGGGCGCTTCAGATCGCCCGGAACTAAACTGCGGGCCCTCCTCGACTCGTGGGCGGCCCAGAGCACTAGCAGGAGGTCATCTTCCATGTGGCAACGAATCAAGAGAATGTTCCGATCCTTCGTCGGGTTCTTCGTCGAGCTTGGCGAGGACCCTGAATTGATACTGCGGCAGAACATCCGGGACATGGAGGATCAGATCCCGGACATGAATAAGAACATCGCCATGATCAAGGCGAACCAGACTCTCCTCGAGAAGGAACTGACCCGCCTCAGGCGGGAGGAGGGCGAGCTTTCTGCCAAGATCCAGGTTGCCCTGAAGGCCAGCCGACGGGACATGGCCCTGAATTACGCCCAGAGGCTCGAGCAGGTCCGGAAGGACAAGCTTGCCTCGGAGCAGCAGCACGAAATGGCCACCCAGGCCACGGAGAAGGCCATGCAGGTGAAGAAGGCCTTCATGCGCGAGAAGGAGCTGAAGACCAAGCAGGCCATGGCCGCCATCCAGGCCAAGAAGCGATCCCAGTGGCAGAGCAAGGTCGCCGACGCCATGGAGAACTTCCAGGTCGCCGGCATGGACGCGAGCCACGATGAGATGATCCGCCGACTCGACGAGGAATCCGCCGAGAAGGAAGCCCGGATGGAGCTCGCTCTGGGAAACGTGGATCAGGAAGCGGCCCAGATCGAAGAGGAAGCCAAGATGCTGGAGGCCAACGATCTGCTCCATCAGTTCGAGCTTCAGATGGGACTGGTTCAGGAGCCGGCTGCAACAACCGCCGCTCCGGAAAAGACCATGGGCCCCTCCGGCCGGGACGAGGATCGGGAGCGCCAGAAAGCATAGCACCTGAACCAGGCCAGGCTGGAACGGAATCATGAACAATCTCCGTGGCGAAAGTGTCACAGATGGGCGAAGCAAGGAGTCCCGGCTAGATGGCTGAAGAGTCGAGTGTGAAAGAGACCCAGGTTCCTGACGAGTCCCGGAAGCCTGTGGATGTTCCGAGGGAGGCGGCGATGCCGGAAGCTGCCTCCGAGTCCGTCGGCGCGGCGGCCGGGACAGAGCAAGCCGCAGGCACGGCGGAGGCAGAGGATGAGAAGACCACCGCCTCAGCGCCAGAGCCTGAAGTGGAAAAGACCGATGAGGATGACGCCTCCATACATCCTCCTGAACCGAGCTCGGCGGACCCGCTGGCTCTCTGGCCACAGTGGGCCCGGGAGATGGCCTGGCGCTACAAGGGTGGCACCATCAGCCAGTTCATCATTCACGGCTCCGTGGCGGATCTGGTGCCCCACAGGCGACGGAACGCCCCCGTGGCCTTCGTGGGTCTGAAGGAGTTCCTGGCCGATGTGGTCTTCGCTGCCCGGGACGCGGTTATCTTTTACGATCAGGCGGCGGGAATCACCTTCTCGGACCCGGATTTGATGGGGGAGTTCAACCGGGTCGTGAAGGCCATCGACACGGCAGCGGGGACCAAATTCGCCGGCGCCCTGCCTCGGGATCCCGTTCGTGCCCTCTTCCTCATCGAGCGCTTCATCCGGGCGGGGATCACCAACACGAAGCGGCCCAGGCGGGTGGCGGTGATCGTCGATCACGCCCAGACCGTCGCCGCCGCGGGGGAGTTCGGCTCTCTCACGAGCGACGAGATCGCCACCCTGGTCACCCTGCTCAAATGGGGCAACGATCAGGCCTTCCTGCAGGCCGATGTGACCATCTGCCTCATCGCCGAGAACCTGGCGGACCTGAATCAGTCCCTGGTCCGGAGCCCCTACACGGCCAAAGTCGAAGTCGGCATGCCTGGTTTCGAGGAGCGGCTCGAGTACATCCAGGCCCTGGCCAGCCAGCTCGCTTTCAACACCTATTCGGAAGTGAACCCCTCCACCCTGGCGGAGCTGACGGCCGGTCTGAACCGGGTCAACCTGATGCACGTGATTCATCAGGCCGTCCGGAACGCCCAGAAGATCACCAACAAGTACGTCCATCACATGAAGAAGGAGCTGATCGAGAAGGAGTGTTACGGCCTCCTGGAGTTCCTGGAGCCGAAGTACACCCTGGACATGGTCAGCGGCTGCGAGGAAGCCAAGCAATGGCTCCGGGAGGACGCAAAGCTCCTGTCCGAGAGCAAGCTCGACGCTCTGCCCATGGGCTATCTCATCTGCGGTCCCGTCGGCACGGGCAAGACGTTCCTCTCCCAGTGCTACACCGGGACCATTGGCATTCCCTGCGTGAAGCTGAAGAACTTCCGGTCCCAGTGGCAGGGCGTGACGGAGGGAAACTGGGAGCGGATACTGACGGTCCTGAAGGCCACGGGTCCCGTGGGAGTCATCATCGACGAGGCCGACGCCGCCGTCGGCAACCGGTCCAACTCAGGGGACTCAGGCACCTCCGCCCGGGTCTTCTCCCAGCTTGCCGCCCAGATGGGGGACACCCGCTACCGGGGCAAGATCCTCTGGTTCCTGCTCACCTGTCGCCCGGATCTGCTTCCCGTGGA
>JAJFLN010000468.1 GCA_021772705.1 Candidatus Cloacimonadota bacterium
AAGGCGAGGACGGCCTCTCGACAGATGGGCTCGGGGCGAACTGGTAGAAGTTTGCCCTGGCGTAGGATCACGAGAAAGCTGCATCCGACAGCCGCGGGACCAGAGGGCCACGCTCCAGTGCTATCCTCTGCCTGGTCTCCAGGGAGATTCGGTGACCGTGGAAAAGGAGGAGGGATTGCGCGAACTGATCTGGATTGGGCTGGCGGGGGCTTTCGGTTCTCTGTCGAGGTACACGGTCAGCGGATGGGTCTATGAACTGCTGGGACGGGGATTCGCCTATGGCACCCTGGTGGTCAACATCACGGGCTGTTTCCTCCTGGGATTGCTGATGGAGTTGAGCCTGACAGGTGACCTGGTACCCCCAGGTCTTCGGATGCCACTGGCTGCCGGGTTTCTGGGGGCATTCACCACGTTCTCCACCTTTAGTTACGAGACGATGCGGTACATCGAAGATGGGGCCTGGCTGCTGGGACTGCAGAATGTGGCTGCCAGCCTGGCTCTCGGGTTGCTGGCGACCTGGCTCGGACTCTCGGCGGCCCGGCTGATGACGGGGGTGTCCTGATGCGCGTCCTCGACGGCGAACATGTACTGATGCGGATCTACATCGGCGAGGCGGACAAGCTCGGTTCCCAGCCTCTCTACCAGGCGTTGATCGAGTTCTTCAGGAAGGAGAAGCTGGCCGGAGCCACGGCCCTGCGGGGCATGCTCGGTTTCGGCGCCAAGAGCCACCTGCACTCGGCCCATCTGCTGAGGCTGAGTCAGGACTTGCCCATCGTCATCGAGGTGGTGGACTCCCAGGAGAACATCGATCGAGTCCTTCCTCGTCTCGATGAGATGGTCCCGGAGGGCCTGATCACCATGGAAGTGGTGCGGGTCATCCGGTACCAGCCGAACCCGCGTACATGATCGCCTGGCAAGGCCGCGGTTTCGGCAGGTTCCGGTCGGCCTGGCCATACCATCGCCCTTGCCGGCGTGGCGCATTAACATGAGGAATGGCGCGGTGGGCGTGAGACTGGCGCTCTCCGGTTTCCGCCGTTCCCGTGCAGCCCCGGCGGGCGGCATGCCTCCGCGCCTCCATCGCCCATGCCTGATCTCGCGGAAAACAGACTGGATGAGAAGGACTTCCGGAAGCGCTATGAGCGACTCAAGTTGCTCGGACGGGGCTCATTCGGTGAAGTGCACCTGGCCCGGCAGCAACCCCTGGGTCGCCTGGTGGCGGTCAAGGTCATGCTGGCCGGCAACCGTTCCTGGAACTCGGTTGAGCTGGACCGATTCATGCGTGAGGCTCAACTTTTGGCCCGAGTCCATCACCCGGGGATCGTCACTATTCACGATCTCGGAACAGTCGGGGACCGGCCCTTCCTGGTCATGGAGTATCTCGACGGTCAGGACCTTAGAGCCCGGCTGGAGCGGGACCGGAAGCTGACTGCCGAGGAGACCGTCAGGATTGGACTGAGGGTGGCGGAGGTGCTGGAGCACCTTCACCGGGAAGAGATCCTCCACAGGGACTTGAAGCCCGGCAACGTGCTCCTCGGATCCGAGGGCCAGGTGAAGGTAACGGACTTCGGCATCGCCAGACCCCTGGAGCCGGTAGAAGCTCTGACGGAGGAGGGGATGATGCTCGGCACCCCTCAGTACATGGCACCCGAGATGATCCGGGACGCCCGGGCGGACTTCGCCAGCGACGTCCACGCCCTGGGCATCGTGATGTACGAGTGCTGCCACGGTCATTTTCCCTTCGAGGAAGGAAACGATATCGGCGACCTGCTCCGGCGAAAGGTGGAGGAGGCTCCCTGGGACCCGGCGCCGGACATCCCGGATCCTCTGGCGCGGGTCCTGAGGCTCTGTCTGGAGCTTGACGCTACGGATCGCCCTCAGGCCTTCCGAGTTCGTGAGATGCTCGAGCAGGCCAGGGTGTCGGATCTCTCTCCCCGGATCGCCCGCCCCACGGCCATGCGCGCCGCCGAGACAGGGGCCGGACCGAAGATCTCCGGGACCACAGGAGGGCAGGGAGCGCCGGAGACCCGAGGCCCCGAGCCGGCGCCTGCCATCCCCCCACGCACCACGGCGCCCCTCGTGGAGAAGCCAGGCTCGACGAGCGGGCTTCCTGCCGGCAGAGGGCAAGTGGTGGACGCCCGTGGAGCGGTCGCCGGCTCGCCGTCTTCCGTTCCCCTGGGGGTCCTGCTTGCCTTCGTGCTTGCCATTCTAGGCGGCGGGTTCCTGGCCGTGATGATGTCCCGGCAGGCCGCGCCCCTCTCGCCTCCCGGGGGATCTCCAATTGAGCCGGCTCCCTTGGACTTGCCCGAGCCCAAGCCCGTCACGGGAGCGACGCAAGCCGCCGATTCGCCTGGTGAGACCCGGCCTCTCGTCCCGGCCAGTCCAGCCATTCCCTTGCTGAACCATCTGGCCATGGCTGCTGCCAGAGAGAAGCTGGACTTCGAGACTCGTTACGGTGAGCACAAGGAGGAGAAGTTCGGGCACTGGATGGATCGGGCAGGCATCCATCCCCTGGCCCGGGTGGCCCGTGACCTGACGGAACAGCTGGGATCCCTCCGGTTACCCGACGAGGGGCTCGCGGTCCGGCTCATGCCACTCCTGACCTATCGACTTATCGACAACCGGTACCGCGTCTACGGGGAAGAGCCTCCAGAGGGTCTGGCGGGTCCCGCGGATCACCTGTTCCCGTTCATCGAGGGACGGCCCAGGGATACGGAGCTGTTGACCATGGCCGCCGGGACTCCTTGCCCGATTCCCGTGAAGGCCGTCGACGTTCTGGATCTGGCACTCCGTACGCAGCTTCCTCGGCTGGCATTCACTCCCCCCAGCCTGTCGGGCCGCCTGGACCGCTTGATGTGGTGGGTCCTGCAGGTGGAGGGTTTGCCACACCGGTACGTGCTCGACCTGCAGGTCGAGACTGCTGACGGGCCGAGGATCTTTCCCTTCCTCCTGGCCCGGGGTACGGCTGAGGACATGGTCGAGTCCTACGACGGATGGCTGGCGATGGGCTTCGATCCCCGGTTGATGGCCAGCGTCCGGCCAGGGCTTCAGATCGCCTTCATGCCCCACCGTGGGCCGGCGGACCGGAAGCCTCGGCTGCTCCGAGTCGAGCTGCGTCAACAGCAGAGATGAGTCCCTCCCCGGGGGTGCGGTTTTCAAGTGATCATGCGCTGGAGCAAGCTCCCCCCGTTCACCCCGGGCCTGTTGAGGGGCCTCAAGGCGAGCAGAGATCCGGTCGCGGTAGGACGGCCCTCACGGGCCGCCCCCCGCACAGATCCGGACGTGAGCTTCAACTCATCCGGCTCCTGCCTTGGGTATTGACGTTGGGTAGAGCTTCGGAAAGGAGTGATAGATGCGGACCGGAGGAA
>JAJFLN010000469.1 GCA_021772705.1 Candidatus Cloacimonadota bacterium
TGGGCCGACTCTCAGGCAGCTACTCGACGCATCAAGTACGATTCTCCCAAAAGGACCTCCGTGAGCTCTGCGGCCTCTGTGGACTCCGTGTAACTTCCCGAGTCATCGCAGCAGAAGCCACCCCCTGGGTGACATGCACCCCCGAGATCCCCTATTCCGGCTCTGCCTGGCCTCCCAGGTGCCTGGCCAGGAACGCTTCGACCCGGGCGTAGTAGTGCATCCGGTTCGCCGGTCGCACCAGGCCGTGTCCCTCGTCGGGATAGAGCAGGTACTCCACTTCCTTGTCGTGCTCCTTCAAGGCCGCCACAATCTGCTCCGCCTCCGCCTGCTTGACCCGGGGGTCGTTTGCTCCCTGGGCGATCAGCATGGGGATGGCCATCTTGTCGGCGTGGAACAGAGGGGAACGGGACTTCAGGAATTCACGCTCCGTATCGATGTTGCCCACGCGGCGATCGAAGGTGTTCCGGAGCGGCTTCCAGTAAGGAGGGATGGACTCGATCAGGGTGAGCAGGCTCGACGGCCCGACCATGTCCACGGCGCAGTGGAACACGCCCTGGTTGAAGGCGGCGCCAGCGAGGGCCGCATAGCCCCCATAGCTGCCTCCCATGATGGCGACCCGGTCCGGGTCGGCCAGACCCTGTTCCACGGCCCAGCCCACGCCGTCGACCAGGTCCTCCTGCATCCGGGCGCCCCACTCCCTGTCTCCGGCACCGAGGAACTCCTTGCCGTAACCCGTGGACCCCCGATAGTTGATCTGCAGGCAGGCATATCCCCGGTTCGCCAGAAGCTGGGCTTCGGGATCGAAACCCCACTCATCCCTGGCCCAGGGACCGCCGTGAACCAGGATGACCAGAGGCAGCCGTTGTCTCTTCTCCCCGGAACCGGAGGGGAGTGTCAGGTAACCCTCCAGAGTCAGCCCATCGCTGGCGGCGAAGGAGATCGGCTTCATGGGGGCCAGCTCGTGCTCATTCAGGGCCGGCTGGGAATCGAACAGATGGGCGAACTTCTTCGATTCCCTGTCGAATTGATGGAATGCGAGAGATCGGCTGTCGGAGTGAATCGCCACGATCCAGACAGTGTCGGCCCGGTCCCGGCTGACGAGGCTGACCTCGCCGTCGCCACCCTTCTCCTCTATCGCAGCCCAGTCCTGGCCAAACTCGGCATCCAGAACTTGCCACTCGTGCTTCTGGCGCCCGAATCCCACAGCCTGGATGGCCCGCGTCACGGGCTTGAAGATCCCGTCCGACACATCGTAGACCGGATCTTCTGCCAGCACCTTGCTGTCCCCGGAGGCCAGATCGATCTCCACCAGCTTCTGGGCGTTACTGTCCCGGGAGTCGTGAAGGTAGAGGCCCTTGCCGTCGGGGGTGAACCCGAAGGGTCCCGAGTGATCGTCGTCGGGACCCCAGAGGACCAGCCGGCGCCAGGGACTGGACGTGTCGTCCCTGACGATCAGCTCGCCACCGCCGTCGGCGGTCCGGCCCAGGGCGGCTCTGACCTGAAGTTGCCGGTCCGCCACCCAGCCGATGACGTTTCCCGGGTTCTCCGTGTCCAGGACGATGGCACCCGTGTTCAGGTCCACCCGATGGATGTCGTGGAGAGAGGGGTCCCGGAGGTTCATGGAGACCAGAATCTCATCTGGCCGCTCGGAGGACATGTCCACGGGCAAGCCCTGAACTCCCAGGAAGGGAGTCAGATCCCGGATCGAGTCCGCCTCCACGTCGATGGAGAACAGATGCCAGTTCTCGTCACCCGCCGTGTCCTGCATGTAGAGCACCCGGCTGCTGTCCGGGGCCCAGAAGTAGGTCTGGACACCTCGGCCCCGATCTCTTGTCAGGGGTCTGTCGGGCTCCCCATCGCTTCCCGCGAGCCAGACATTCAGGACCCCGTCGTCAGGGGCGAGAAAGGCCACCCTCCGGCCGTCGGGAGACAGGCGGGGCATGGTCTTCACCGGATTGCCGAAGAGGATGCTCCTGGGGACCAGCTTGACGGCGCTCACTGTATCGGCAGCAGGGTCAGGTCGAGGATATCCTCGTTACCCCTGCGGGTCACCGAGAGATCCTCCTCCGAGGGTTCCCGGTCGAGCTGGATCCGGGCGATGGCGGCCTCGGCTCCGTCGAAGACGATGTTCTCCATTTCCTGAACGTTGATCCCGGACTTCTTCATCCCGTGGAGGACATGTGCCAGAACACCCACCCGGTCCCGATGGCGGACCACCAGCAGAGTCTTGGCCGGCGTCCTCCTGGCCAGGTTGACAACATTAGGGACGTCGCCAGTGTCCTTGAACTCCATAACGATCCGGGTCACCTCATCGGCGATCGCCTCCTGTGCCTGGTCCGTGGAGGCCCCGATGTGATGCGTAGCCAGGAAGCCGGGGATCTCCGCCAGGGGTGACTCGTAGGCAGCGGTGCCCGTGGGAGGCTCGTTGGGATGAACGTCCAGTCCGGCCCGGATGTTCTTCTCCTTCATCACCCGGGCCAGAGCCTGATGGTCCACCACGCCGTCCCGGGCCGTGTTGATGAAGATGCTGCCGGGCCGGAGCCGGTCGAGGATCTCTCCGTCGATGAATCCTCGAGTTTCGTCCTTGAGCGCCACGTGGACGCTCAGGACGTGGCACTTCTCTGCCACCTCGGCGGGACTGGCGGCGAACTCCACTCCCAGGCCAGCAGCCTTCTCCGGCGTCAGGGATCGGCTCCAGGCCACGACGGGCATGCCGAAGCCCCGGGCCCGGGCGACCATCTCCTGCCCGATGCTGCCAAGACCGATGAGACCCAGGGTCCGGCCGAAGACACCTTGCGCCTTGCTGTACTCCTTCTTGTTCCAGGCTCCTGACTTCAGCTCCCGGTCGTTCTCGGCGATGCGCCGATCCAGGGCGAGCATCAAACCGAAGGCCAGCTCCGCCACGGCGATGCTGTTCTTGCCGGGACAGTTGGCCACATAGATACCCAGGGCGCTGGCGGTCTTGACGTCGATGGTGTTGTAGCCGGCGCCCGCCCGGATCACCAGAGAGAGGCGGCTCTTCATCAGGGCTTCGCCGCTCACCTTGTTGGACCGGACGATCAGGATGTCGGAGCCGTGCTCTTCCAGGATCGGAATGAGAGCGTCGCCCTTGGCGTCCGGTTCGACTCGAACCTGGCATCCCAGGTCAGTCAGAGCCTGCTGGCCCGATTCAGGATACTTGTCTGCGATGAGGATCTTCATGGCATCTCCCGCGGCCTGTGGCCGTCCTGTGGACGACCCATCGATGTGGGGCCTGAGAGTCGCTGCAAGTCTGAAGCACGGCGAACCGGCGCATCAGGCGAGAGGACCTCAGGTCCTGGGAAGTCGGTTCCCTGGCCGAGGAAAGCCACCAGTGGCCCCGGCGGCCAGAAGGCCACCGAAGCCAGTGGATTCTTGGCTAGAGACCCTTCTGTATGTTGGCTGCTCCGAGCAGATGCCGGTAGACGAACCGGGTGATGTCGAACATCTTGTCCAGGTCGATCTTGTCAGCGTGGTCGCCGCGACCGTGGTAATCCGGGTTCATCCCGCCACCGGCCTCGAAGCCCTCGAAGAAGAAGATCACCGGCACGCCCTTCTTGTAGAAGGGGTACTGATCGGAGCGATTCAGATAACTCTGGATGTTGTGGTCCACCGACTGCAGGGTGGTGTCCGCAACGTCGTGGAAGTCGTGGAAGAGGTTCGGCTGCCCTCGACCGTGGCCATCGTAGACCGAGACCTTGCCCGACTGGGCCCGGCCGATCATGTCCACGTTGAGCATTCCCTTGATGCGGGACCACTCCACCGTAGGATTGCTGGCGTAGTATTGAGAACCGAGAAGTCCAAGCTCCTCACCGGAGAACCAGCAGAAGAGGACCGACCGGGCCGGACCGTGTCCCAGCTCCCGGTCCTTGACCAGGGCCCGGGCCAGGGTCAGCAGGGCCGTGGTGCCCGAACCGTTGTCGTCGGCGCCGTTGAAGATCTTGTCGCCAGATCCCCAGCTGCTCGAACCGATGTGGTCCATGTGAGCACCGATGACCAGGATCTCGTCCTTCAGCGCCGGGTCCGTGCCCTCGATGAGACCCACGAGATTGAAGGTGTTCGGCTCCGCCGCCGTGTCGCCATCCAGGAGCGCCAGCTTGTCGGCCGGAATGGGATCCACGGAAGCCAGAACGCCCTCAGGAGTCATGGCAACGCCGAGACTGTTGGCTTCGTGTCCGAAGTTCTTCGGGTCTGTGTAATCCACTTCCCCGACGTGATGGTCGTGATCCAGACTGCCCCACCAAGAACGAGCCCGGAAGGGCTGCCGGTAAGTGGTGCCCTCCGTGTTGCCCCTGGGCAGAAGACCGATGGCGGTCAGCTCGGCCTCGATGTAATCGGCAACTCGACCTTCGAGCTTGCCACGAGCCGTCTTTCGACCCTCGTTCTCATCGCTGGCCAGCCACTCGATGTGGCTCTTGATTCGCGCACGGGTGATCTCGTCCTCACCGTGAGCCGTGATGACCTCATGCAACCCATCGAACTTCTCCACAACAGGCCGCATCTCGGCCTGAACGACCCGAGGCGCCATGATCAGCGTCACAGCCAGCACGATTCCAGTAGTTACCTTCACGATTCTCCTCCTCCGGATTCTGTCTACTCGTAGGGACTCAAGGCCCTTGATTTGGAAGAAAGCCCGTCATTCTGATGCATGACAGGCGTTTTGGCAAGGGTCATGTTTGGGAAAAGCGCAGCCGTCATCCGTTCGGAGATCGGGGGACACACGACTGGACCCGAACTCGCCAGGCGAACCTGCTGGGTCGGGTGGCCTCTCGGAGTTCGGGTCCAGTCGTGTGTCCCCCGATCTCTGTGCGCTCCGAGCCTGTCGAGAGGCCGTCCTCGCCTTCAGGCCCCTCGACAGGCTCAGACGATATGGCCGCCCGCTCCATTCATCCCCTTCGGCGTAGCTCAGGACATGCTTCGACAGGCTCAGGACGAACGGATCGGGAAAACTCGGCCATTCAGTCGTCCTGGATGCGGGCATCCATAGTG